>JABJMI010000134.1 GCA_018659505.1 Planctomicrobium sp. | reverse complement strand
TCGTTCTCTATGACGGGCTCGTCAATCCGTTGTTACTGAGACATACTCAAGCCACAGCGGAGCGAACAAGTCGAGCAGATGCGGACGGGCGACGGACACTGGATCAAGCTGAAATCAATCAACGACTCGTTGAAGCTGGATTGGCTGGTAAAACTGTTGTTCGCTTAAAAGGCGGCGATCCTTTCATCTTTGGTAGAGGGAGTGAGGAAGCCAAAGCTCTAGCGGATGCTGGTGTTCCTTATGAAGTTGTCCCCGGAATTACCGCAGCGACGGCAGCTGCCGAGTATGCAGGGATTTCATTAACTCACCGCGAGCACGCCTCTGCTGTCGCCTTCGTCACTGGACACGAAGATCCGGACAAATCTGAATCGGCACTCGATTACGAACAGCTCGCGAAGTTCCCGGGCACACTTGTTTTCTACATGGGACTGCATCGATTGCCGCTTATTTCACAAGCACTCATCGACAATGGGATGTCCGCTGATGCTGAAGTTGCAGTCATTTCGCGTGGGAGCACACCTGTTCAACGGACCGTGACCGGATCGCTGCGAGAGATTTCTGAATTAGTGAAGACTGCTGGTCTGCGCCCCCCTTCGCTGATCATTGTGGGGAGTTGTGTCCAGCTTCGTGAGGAGATCAACTGGTTCGAAAGATTACCGCTTGCGGGACTAAGAATTGGCATCACTCGTCCCATCGATCAAGTTGAAAACGCGATTGAGTTGGCTCATGCGCATGGTGCTCAACCGGTGCTCATGCCAACAATTCAAATTGATCCTGTTTCCGACTGGACCAAAGTCGACGCAGCCATTCAATCCCTCGAAAGCTACGACTGGTTAACTTTTACTAGCGTTAATGGAGTCGATGCTTTCTTACATCGCATTTGGGAATTAGGTTTTGATTCTCGCAAATTGTCTCATTTGAAGATTGCTTGTATTGGTCCTGCGACAGCCGAGCGGCTGGCGACCTATTCATTGCGCGCTGATCTCGTCCCCGAGGTTTATCGAGGAGAAGAATTGGCAAAGGGACTTGCAGATCATGTTGCCGGAAAGAAAGTTCTCTGGCCTCGTGCGAATCGTGGTCGTGAAGTGCTCCCAGAGATCTTAACGGCAGCTGGAGCAGAGTTCGAAAGCCTCGTCGTCTATGAGCATCAAGACGTGGCTCAATTCGAAGATTCAGCAAAGTCCGCACTAGAGAATAGAGAAGTCGACTGGATCGGTCTCAGCAGTCCGACAATCGCTCGAAACATTGCGAAGCTGCTGTCAGATCTCAATCTAAGTCGCCCCCCTCAATTCGCTGCAATCAGTCCGGTGACGGAAGCGGCAGCTCTTGAAGCTGGTCTCCAAATCAATGCCGTTGCGACAGAGCATACTTGGGAAGGCATCTTTGCAGCGATTTGTAACGTACAAAAAAATTAGCCGAACACTTATCGTGTCCGGCTAAAAAACTACATCTCAACCACAAATGAACCTAATTACAAGCCGGGGTAAGTTCACATGAGACTGAATGTTTGCAGCGATGAACGGGGAGCCAATCGTTAGACGTCCGGTCCCATTGCATCTTTCTTCTCGGTGATGACTGGGCAAGTCGAAGCCATCTCGGCGTTGAGTTCGGTGTAACCTGCCCATTCTTCTGGAAGGCTATCTTCGTGGAAGATCGCTTCGACAGGACATTCAGGCACGCAGGCTTCGCAATCGATACATTCATCGGGATGAATGTAAAGAATCGCTTCGCCTTCGTAGAAACACTCTACCGGGCAAACAACGACACAGTCTGTGTACTTACAGTTAAAACATGGTTCAGCGACGACGTGTGTCATCTGGCTTTCCTTTTCCCAATTGACAAAATTGAATGTTGTTCAACATCCCACATGAGTTGAACGGTTCAAATTTCTGTACAGAATTGGAGCCGAACGAAAATTCTTACTCCACTCCCTGAACTGAATCGGATCAATCTCAGGCTTTCTTTTGTGGAAATTCTGTATCTCATTGGTTTTAGGTCCGAAGATTTAAAGTGTCAAGAGAATTCAGCCGGTTTCATGGGGGGCTAAGAACTAATTGAGACGCTGTCTCAACTTGATGAGTATTCTATGTACTCGGGTTCTCGGTTGCATATCCGGCTTGTTTCCATCCACTCCAGCCTCCGTCCATGGATATTACGTTCTCATAGCCCATCTTCTGAAGTGCATCGGCAGCTAACGCCGAACGAAATCCACCGCCGCAATACAAGACAATTTTCGTAGCCGTCTCGGGAATTGCTTTCTCAATGTCTCGTTCGATGACTCCTTTGCCCAAATGAATCGCTCCCGGCAAATGCCCTCTTGAGAATTCACTTTCTTCCCGGACATCAACCAGGCTGAAGTCTTCGTTCTTCGCTTGCATTTCGTGAACGTCATTGACATTGCACTCAGAAACACGTGACTTTGCGTCGTTCACGATTTCCAGAAAGCGTGGTGCATGATTTTTTGCCATACTAAAATCTCTTCAGTGAATAACGGGAATGAATTTTGACAGGATTTACATGATGAACAGGATAGGCATGAGTTTACAATCGTCTTCCACAAAAAGGCACGAACTCGTAGAGCCTGAGTGATGCTCAAGACGCTTTCAGCTTAGTACTCGTATCAGAAATTAAGGATCGATATTTGTGTTGAATATGAGTTTTCGGAATTCTAAGGATGTATTCATTTTAGAACGCGGATATTCGCGGATGCGGCGGATTAGCGCGGATCAGATAAGAGTATTTCCATCAATTCCGTACCCGAACCAGAGTCTCTTCTGTCAAAGTTTTAAAAGAGTTCAATTCAGAATAGTATTTTGAACCGCGAGTGTGGTTATGGATGATGAATTATCCGTGAAAATCCGCTGCATCTGCGTCAATCCGCGTTCTCATACTTTAACATTTCACATGTCGTGACTCGTGGAGGCTTTCTGCCGACATTGATAAGGTGGCGCAACAATTTATCAATCCTTATTTCGCGGAACGCGTACTTTGCACTCTTGTCTTAGTTTTATCCTGTCAATCATGTTCATCCTGTCTAATTTTTCCTTCGTTTCACTATCTTTACTTGCTTGAGAATCTATTCCTGTTGCTTTCGAAATTTATGCGGAGTGGTTCCCAGTTGTTTCTTGAACTGTTGCGTGAATGCGCTTTGGTCACAGAACCCGAACTCCAATGCAATCTTTGCGATACTGTGATCTGAATTAAGGAGTTCGTCGCATGCAGCTTGGATGCGAGTTTTGTTGACGAATTCTTGGACATTCATTCCGAAGACATCTTGAAAGCGGCGATGCAATTGTCTGGCAGAGATCCCAGCATGTTCAGCGAGTTCGACCACGCTCAATTTGCGTCGATGATGATCTCGGATGTAGTTGACCACATTGTCAATTTGCGAATAAGGCAAGATAGATTGCCGGTGACCTTCATAGGTACTCAACGTCCCCATGACGCCAATGACTTCATTCTTCGAGTTAACAACTGGTAACTTCGTTGTGCGAAACCAGTCGAGCAGTCTTTGGTCGTTGTACCAGATTTCAACACGGTTAATGATCGGCTCACCCGTGCGAAAGACTTCTTGATCATCTTCGACAAATCGGTCAGCGACGTGCTTCGGGAAATAGTGATAGTCCGTCGTTCCGACAATGTCCAATTCATCGCTCAAACCAAGCCTCTCGATAATCGGCTGGCTGGCGCAGACCATGCGACTCTGTAAATCTTTGACAAAGAAATAGATGCCGGGAATATGTTCAAAAAGCAATTGAAATTGCTGCCGCCCGCCCATCTCTTCATAGAACTCATTTTGAAATCTGAGTCTTTGCGCAGAATCAAACAGCTCTTTATCCATCCGTCCAACCTGATCCAAAGCAGTGTTCATGTCCGATTTTTAACAAAAACTGACCGAATCATACAAGAAGACTCTGATGGTTATAGGATAATATCATTCAACTAAGGGCTAATAGTGGGGTTCAGCTACCGAGTTGAAGAGAAAGAGACCTCTCAAGTCGCTGGACCTGATGTATCACCCTGCTTTATTGTGAAGCCAGCCTAACGCGGCTTGGTAGCCGCAAACAAAAAGAGAGCATCAACTAAGCCGCTTGGTCAAGGGGCTAGGGATCGAGGGACTAGGGTATGAAAACAAAAACGCAGCGTTCAGAGTGAAATTCCTGAATCCTATAAAATCATGCGAGCACTGTGCCTGCATGTTAGCCTGCAAGACTCTAACTTGAATATAAAGTAAGGAACTGCACAGATGGAAACGCGTTCGCTGGGAAACACCGGAATGGATGTCACGCTCCTCTCTTATGGAGCCTCATCTCTGGGAGCGGAATTCCGGAAAATTGATATTGATGAAGCGTTGAAAAGCGTCCATGTCGCGATTGATTCAGGCATTAATCACATCGACACGTCTCCATTTTATGGACGTGGAATGAGTGAAATGCTCTTAGGCAGAGTGCTGCCTGAAATTCCCAGAGAGAAATACTACCTGCAAACAAAGCTCGGTCGTTATTCCGGTGAACACTTTGACTTTAGTGCAAAGCGAGTTACTGAAAGTGTTGATGTCTCGCTGGAACGCATGAAGGTGGACTACCTTGATGTTGTGCTCTGTCACGATCTGGAATTTGTCGAAATGTCACAAATTGTGAATGAGACATTGCCCGCTCTTCGTAAGCAGGTGGAACTCGGCAAAGTGAAGCACATCGGAGTCAGTGGTTATCCGATGAAGATGTTCAAATACATTCTCGAAAATGCAGATGTCGATGTCATTTTGTCATACAACCACTACACACTTCAAAACGACATGGCGTTAGAACTGCTGCCAATTTGCGAAGAAAAAGGTGTCGGCGTGATGAACGCTGCCCCGTTCTCGGCTCGGTTGCTGACCAATGCTGCATTGCCTGAATGGCATAAGGCTCCACCGTTCGTCAGAGAAGTCGCTACGAAGGCAGCGGCTCATTGTGAAAGCAATGGCGTCGATATCGCTCAACTTGCATTACAGTATTCGATTGCCCATCCTGGTTTTGCAACATGCGTCACCGGTTCCGCGAATCCACAGCGAGTTGCTCAATGGATCGAATGGTCGGAGAAGCCACTCGATGAGCAACTTGTCAAAGAAGTCAAAGCAATACTTGAGCCGATTCACAACTGGATTTACGTTGAAGGTCGTTCCGAGAACAACGACGATGCAGCTCAAGAATGGGCAGCGATATTCGCTTAATATTAAAATCCAACTCGTTTTGCCGGACACTTAAAATGTCCGGCATCACACAATTCACAAAGAACACTAGCGGACAAACAATGAAAGCCATTCGACTCGAAGAACCCAAAAACTTTGCAATCGTTGATATCGCTGAGCCGGAGCAACCCGGTCCGGGGGAAGCACTCGTCCGGACTCACCGCATGGGTATTTGCGGAACCGATTACAGTGGCTATCTCGGCAAGATGCCCTTCTTCAGTTACCCCAGAATTCCCGGTCATGAACTTGGTGTCGAAGTCATCGCCGTCGGCGATGGAGTCGAAAACGTGCAGGTCGGCGATAAGTGTTCTGTTGAACCTTATATGAATTGCGGTGAGTGTTACGCATGCCGAAAAGGTAACAGTAACTGCTGTGAGAAATTGAATGTCATCGGCGTCATGGTCGACGGCGGACTTTGCGAAAAGTTTCTAATCCGTGCCGAGAAACTCCATTCATCAGACAAACTGAGTTACGAGCAGTTAGCCCTTGTCGAAACGCTGGCAATCGGCTGTCATGCGAACGACCGTGGAAATCCGCAACAAGGGGATC
>JABJMI010000618.1 GCA_018659505.1 Planctomicrobium sp. | reverse complement strand
TTCGCGGGACTGGCAATGAGGGCAGGCGAACTTCATTACACAAGACTTTTGAGGTTTAGAAAATCTCCAGCCTATTAGATTTTCAAAAACCAGAATGTGCCACCTCGAGACTCCCCAAAGCATCAAAACATAACTTCAAAAATCCTCTGCTCTCTCTGTTTCCTCCTGTTCAATCCTTTTTCCGTGAACGGTTACCAATTTTGGAACTGCTTGCACATTAATCTTTAACGCATGCTTGCCAATTCAAGAGAGGGTTGCGGGCGGCTGCGACTTCATCGGGGCGGCGTATTGTCGTTTGATGAGGAGCCTCATGTAGGAACTCTGAGTCTTCTTTTACAATCGATCGGATCGCTTCCACGAAAGCGTCTAGCGTTTCTTTGGATTCCGTTTCAGTTGGTTCAATCATCATCGCTTCTGCGACAACAAGCGGGAAGTACACAGTCGGTGCGTGGAAGCCATAATCCAGCAGACGTTTGGCGATGTCCATGGCTGTAATGTTGTTGTTGTCCTTCAAGCTTTTCGCAGAAGCGACAAATTCGTGCATGCAGTATTCGCCTCGTGGAACAGGCAGAACATCACTCAAACAGGCTTTGAGGTAGTTGGCATTTAGCACGGCATGTTCGGAGACATCTCGTAGACCTTGAGCCCCTAATGTTCTCAAGTAGAAATACCCCCTTAGTAGGATTCCGACGTTCCCGAAGAAGGACCGCATCCGACCGATACTCTTTGGAGGAATCGATAAATCGTATGTCGTTTCTCCAGCACTCTCTGATTTTGTAACCACAGGACCAGGTAAAAAGTCAGCGAGGAAATCTCGTACAGCAATCGGACCGGCTCCAGGTCCGCCAGCTCCGTGTGGTCCGGTGAATGTTTTATGCACATTGTAGTGCATCATGTCTCCACCAAAATCGCCGGGTCGGGTGATCCCTAGAATCGCGTTCATGTTCGCTCCGTCGATGTAGACCAACGCTCCGACATCATGCAAAATTTTGCAAATCTCAGCGATGTCTTTCTCGAACAATCCGAGCGTGTTCGGATTCGTAATCATGAAGACCGCTGTCTGATCATCAACATGCTTTTCCAGGTCTTCTAAATCTACGAGACCATCCTCTGATGGTGCAAGCTGCACACAATCAAAGCCAGCTAATGCGGCACTGGCTGGATTGGTTCCGTGGGCACTACTCGGGAAGACGACCTTGGTGCGGTTCTCACCTTTGTCTTTGAAGTAGGCTGAAGCAACATGCAACGCTGCCAATTCACCTTGAGCTCCAGCAGCCGGTTGAAGAGAAACAGCTGGCAACCCTGCGATCTCTCCGAGCATGTTTTGCAGTTCGAAGAGGATCTCCAGCATACCTTGAGAATCTTGAGGAGTCGCGAATGGATGCAAGTCGCCCAAGCCATGTGTGCGAGCGAGTCGTTCGTGCCGTTTCGGGTTGTACTTCATCGTACAACTCCCAAGTGGGTAGAAATGTGTATCGACACACATATTTTGTGTTGAGAGATTCATGAAGTGCCGAACGACGTCCCCCTCAGCCAGCTCTGGCAGTTTGGGAGCGGAAGTGCTTAATGCACTGCTCGGCAAGACAGAGTTCAAATCGATTTCAGGAACGTCTGATTTGGGGAGTATTGCAGCCCGTCTTCCGGGGGAAGAGAGTTCGAAGAGTGGACGTGTCGCAATTGTATTTCTCATGGAATCAATCCTTGGTGTTCCGATTAATTGGAACGAACTTACTGAGTAGCTTTGCAGGTGGATGGGGTGTCAGAGCGCTGCTTACGAAAGAGCTTCTACGAGAGCGTCAATTTCTTCTCGCGTTCTGGACTCGGTGACTGCAACGAGAATTCCATCTTCTGCTTCCCCGTTCGAATTGGGGAAGCGATTCAAGACTGGTCCCAGATCGAATCCGGCTTTCGCAGCACGCTCGAGGAACTGGTCGGCTCCTTCTTCAACTCGTAGAACAAATTCTTTGAAGAATGGAGCATCGAACATCAGTTCGATTCCGCTTAACTTCGTTAGTTGATCAGCGGCGTAGTGAGCTTTCTGGCAAGAGAGTTCACCAACTTCTCGCAGTCCCTGCGGT
Organism: Planctomicrobium sp.; assembly: GCA_018659505.1. Taxonomy (GTDB): domain Bacteria; phylum Planctomycetota; class Planctomycetia; order Planctomycetales; family Planctomycetaceae; genus Thalassoglobus. The sequence continues at coordinate 799 of JABJMI010000618.1, read as the reverse complement.
CCCATTAAAGAGAGGTAGAATGTTGCCCTCAGAGCGAGTAATCCCTGATTAGTGCAGATGTTACTCGTCGCTTTATCGCGGCGAATATGTTGTTCGCGTGTCTGTAGACCGAGCACGTAACATTGGTTGTCGTTGCGGTCCTTCGTCATCGAAATGAGTCGCCCCGGCATCTTGCGAACGTATTCATCTCGGCAGGCGAGAATTCCTAAATAAGGTCCACCATATTGCAGCGGAACACCAAGCGATTGCCCTTCTGCCACACCAACGTCGGCTCCATAGTCAGCGGGGCGTTTCAGAACTCCAAGAGAAATTGGGTCGAATGAGACAATCGATAATGCTCCATTTTCCTTTGCGATCTGACAAAGGGCTTCTCCGTCTTCAACGCAGCCAAAGAAATTCGGTTGTTGAAAGACGAGACAAGCTGTCTGGTCATCAATGAGTTCTTTCGCTTTCTCCAGATCAGTCGTTCCGTTGACTGCTGGGATTGTGACAACTTCGGTTTCGAGATTGCGAACGTAAGTCTCAACGACTTGCCGGTACTCGGGATGAACACCTTCTGAAATTAGAATTTTCCCATGCCGTCGAGTGACTCGCATTGCCATAAATGCGGCCTCACTAACGGAAGTTCCTCCTTCGTAAAGACTAGCGTTAGAAACGTCGAATCCCGTGAGAGCACAGATCAGCGATTGATATTCGAAGAAAGCTTGTAATGTCCCCTGACTCGCTTCCGCTTGGTACGGAGTGTATGCGGTGTAGTATTCTCCGCGACCAGCGAGTTCATCCACAACTGCAGGGATGA
>JABJMI010000222.1 GCA_018659505.1 Planctomicrobium sp. | reverse complement strand
GAACTTTTAGCCCTCGATTATCTTCGTGAACCCAATTGGAATAATGCAGCCAGAAAGCAAGCATCGCAACCAGTAACACTATCTTAAAGATTGACAGATAGTACCCGACTTGTGGAGCAACCGAGGAACGTAACCCATGATCTGGACGTGACGGCACTGTGTTCCCGCGAGTAAATCCATCTACTGGTGCAGGGTATTTCCCGACTGACGAAATAGATTGCACGGGTGCAACCGGATTTGTATTCGGTGGGGGGGGCGTGACCGGGGCCTGAGCGCTCAGTGAATGAGCAAAACAGAGCATCATGCAAATAACGAGAATACTTTGAATTGAATTCCGCACAGTCATCGTCCTTTGATGCCTCAACATTTTCTTATCACCGATATCAATTCTAAGTCTCAAACGAATTGTCTGACTGCTAACTGCAAATCAAATGAAGCTGCTTGAACATCATCGACATCGCCTGCCCAAGCATATTCTATTTACAGAATCGCTGGTCCCTTCACATCGATTCCCTTGATCATCATTTTCAGTTCTTCGACATTTGGAGAAATCTCAAACGCAGCCTGTCGACTCACATATTCCTCCATCACAAAGCGATAAAGTGAATCGTTAAAGAGTTGCATACCCTCTTCTTTGCCTAAGCGAATCCCTGCTGGAAGCTTTTCATCAGAAGCCTCCAAGACCAGCTTTCGAACTGTTGGATTGAATTTCATAATCTCGACAATCGGGACGCGAGATGGTTGATCGACGATTGTCTTTAACAGTTTTTGACCGACAATTGCTTTCATGTTCATTGCCATACTCGCCCGAATTGCACTGTGCATCGATTGCGGGAAGAGGTCGAGAATACGTTGAATTGTACCTGGAGCACTCGATGCGTGGATTGTTCCAAAGACCAGGTGACCAGTTTCGGCAGCGTGGATCGCTGTTTCGAATGTTTCCATGTCTCGCAATTCGCCCACGAGAATGATGTCTGGGTCTTCACGAACAGCGTGTTTCATAGCGATACTGAAATCTTTGACATCCATACCGACTTCACGCTGATTGATTAGGCATTTATCAGCTTCGTAAACGAATTCTATTGGGTCTTCGATCGTCAAAATGTGTTTGCGATAATTCTGATTGATCCAGTCGAGCATCGAAGCAATGGTTGTTGACTTACCCGACCCGGTCACTCCAGCCAGCAAGACCATTCCCTGATCATATTTGCATAACTCTTCCATGATGGGCGGAAGATATAGATTTTCGAAAGGAGGAATTGACTGTTCCACTTTACGAGCGACCATGCCCGGAAGCCCTAGCTGCTTGAACAAGTTCACACGGAACCGCCAGTCGCTACCATCTAAACTGACAATGTGTGCGAAGTCTGCTCCACCTTCTTCTTCGAAGATTCGTTTATTGCGGTCATCCATCACTTCATAAAACATTGCCCAGAGTTGCTCTTCCGAGAGTACAGGCATCGTGAGTTCACGAATCGCGCCACGTACCCGCAACATGGCTGGCTTATCTGTTTGCAGATGCAAATCTGACGCTTCATGCTTAATTTGAAGCTTGAAAAGCTTATTGATCTCTGGCTCAACACCTTTGATTTTCCATTCCGCTGGACCATCAGGATGATTCGCTGCGGCACTTGCCACTGGGGCTGCTTTACTACCAGACATTTCAAGCTCTCAATTCAATCTATATATCAATAATGAAGTATCAGTCACTAATACGAAGAATACTGATGATGTTCAACCGACGAAAGTATAGCAATGCACAAGACTTCCTGAAAACTGACTCGTAAAATGACCTTAAAGATTCAGAGTGAGACTCACCTTTCAAAAACATGCACTGCACATCGATGTAGCACGAGGCCTGGACAGCAAACCCTCAAATCTTTACGAAAATTCGTAAAAAGACAATTTTTTTTGCACTGAACAAAATCCTACTACGGTCGCCACAACATTTGGACCGATTATAGATGTGTGGTGGTGTCCATAGCGGCAGTACTCAGAAGGCAGCACTTATTTACGGATTTCAGAGTGTTAATGCGAGATACATTAGCACGAACATGGACGAGAGAGACGCGATAATGAGTTCTTCAGGCTCAAATCTACATCATCAGTATGCTCTCAGAATTGAACGTGGGAGAACTCAGCACCCAGAGCGTCCCATCTGTGAAGATCGCTTCTTAATCGGTGCTGGTAGCAACTGTCACCTGCAGCTTGGTGGAGAAATGCCAATTCTGCACAGCGTAGTTATTCAGACAGATGATGGATTATGGATCGACTCTGTGGTTCAGCTACCTCAACTCTTAGTTAATCGTCAGCAAGTAAGAGATTGCCAGATCTTCGCTGGTGATCTGATCGAGATCGGGGATTTTGTCTTCTCAGTTCAGGGAAGCGAGATTACTCAAGAAGCTGTGGAAGTTGATCTTCACGAGGAAGATGAGGATGTCGATCTGCGAGAATTAAATGCTGAAGATCTCGTCGACTTAATGGCAGAGGAAATGGAAGTTCTCGACAACATCACAGAAGCCCGTCAGACGGGAGCGAACGCACTTCTCGAAAGTGTTCAAAATGGACAGGTGACTCAAAATATTCAGAATGACGATCTCCAAAACCGCGAGTTGGAACTAGATCGACGCGAAGCAGCCCTCGCCGATAAGGCTGACCATCTACAACGGGCACAAGAGCGATTAGAAGAGTACCTCCGAAAACTCACCGCTCACGTCAACTCAGATTCAAATACGGATGGGGATAATCCATTCCGTAAGACAGCATAATAAGTCGTTCTTCGTTGGGTTGTTCTCGAACTAGGCTGGTTCATTCACCGGCCGTTTTATGACTGACAAAATCTGCTCTAATTGTCTGGAATGTAGAATTGGAATTACTCTAATTCAGTGACGTCGAGACGATAGATATCAACTGCGGCTGACTGATCTGCAAAAACATGTTCGAGAGAATACCTTGGTGATTTCAGACGTAACATCACGTCGGAAGTTGAATATTGTTGTGACACGACTAAGTGTGAAACCCCAAGCTCGCTCAATCTTTCGATTCCAGCAACTTCGGTATCGTGGTTCTCAAACAGCTTTGCGATTCTTAGGTATTCTTCAGGGAAGAACCCCGAATATCCATTGACCATCGGGGTCTCGTGCTTCAGGCCATAG
>JABJMI010000241.1 GCA_018659505.1 Planctomicrobium sp. | reverse complement strand
TTCGCAACTCGACGACGCAGAAATCGACGTTGTTGTCCCGAAACTCGATTTCGAAAACGGTCTCCGCCGGCATTTGAAACGTTGGCTGGAATCGAACCGGCAGGAGCGAGTACAATCGTTCACTTGATGTGCTCAGGGGACTTCGGAATTAAGTCTTAGTCTCCTGGCGCATCCAGGAAGTTGACGAGAACATTCCCTCCGCAACGAAGTTCCTGTGCCCCTGCTAATGTCAGTTGCTGAACAACATCCAAGACGTGCCTTTTTCGGGGACCTGGCCACTGTGTTGGGCAGCATCGCCGTTACCCATCTGCTGCAAAAAGACGGATTGCTGGCCGATGACTCTGATGACGGCAGTCCGATTCGCCCCCGTGTCGATCCAGGGAACCCCTTTGCCGCACGTGACGCGCATGTTGACGCCGCTGCCAAAAACGTCATTGTGGTGTTTTGTTCCGGCGCCTGCAGCCACCTTGACACGTTTGACTACAAACCGGAACTCATACGACGGCACGGCCAGGCAATGCCCGGAGCCGATGGTCTGCTGACATTCCAGGGACAGCAGGGAAATCTCACAAAGAGTCCGTGGGCGTTCAAGCCGCGAGGTGAATGCGGAAAGATGGTGTCGGACCTGGTTCCGCAACTGGGCGATATGGCAGACGATATTTGTTTTCTGCATGGAATGACCAGCAAGACGAACACACACGGCCCCGGCGAAAACTTTATGTCCACCGGTTCCACACTCGATGGCTTTCCCAGCATGGGAGCATGGGTCAGCTACGCTCTGGGCAGTGAGAACCAGAATCTGCCGGGTTTCATTGCGATGAAACCCGGAGGTTATCCGGGAAACGGAGGGACTCAAAACTGGCAATCTGCATTTCTTCCGGGAGCTCATCAGGGGACCTATATCAACACACAGCACACGCAAATCGAAAAGCTGATAGAGAACACAACGAACCAAAGAGTTTCCCGCGACGAACAAAGTCGGCAACTTGAACTTTTACGGGAACTCAATGAGGTTCATCGTCAACAGATCGACAACAATTCCCAAGTCGATGCGAGAATTCAATCTTTTGAACTCGCTTCACGAATGCAACTCGAAGCGACCGACGCCTTCGATGTCAGTCAGGAGCCGCAATCGATTCACCGCATGTATGGGGCTGGGACAGAAGCACGTCAGCTGATGATCGCTCGTCGACTGGTTGAACGTGGGGTTCGCTTCGTTCAAGCCTGGGTGGGGAGCGATTGGGATCACCATCAAAATCTGGAACAAAGCCATCGCTCGATGGCGAAGCAATGCGATCAGGTGATCGGTGCTTTATTGAAGGATCTCAAATTACGTGGAATGTTGGAGGATACACTCGTCATCTGGGGCGGCGAATTCGGACGCACACCAACTGTTGAAGTGCCGATGGGACTTCCGAATAATCTGCATGGAAACGGTCGCGATCACAACCATCATGGCTTCACAACCTGGCTCGCTGGTGGCGGCGTCAAAGGAGGCTATGTTCACGGCGCGACCGACGAATTCGGTTTTAAGGCCGTTGACAAGAAAGTGCATGTTCACGATTTACACGCGACCATTTTGCACCTCCTCGGCTTTGATCACACTCGCTTAACCTATCGCCACGCCAGCCGTGATTTCCGGTTGACCGATGTATTCGGCGATGTGGTCCATGATCTGATTGCCTGAAATTCTTAGCAACGAAAATAGAATTACAAATGACCGAGTTTTGGATTCAAAGACAACCGGCGAGCGGGGGACGTCAGTCTCCTGTCTCCACAAACGTCTTCAACAGATACAGTTGGAACGTGATCAATCTCTGCCTGTTCGCATTGTCTTTTTTCGGTTTTACACAACTGGTCGAAGGTGCTGAGCCTTCCAAAGAGACGAGTGCCGAAACGGTTGATCAGCGCGGCATCGAATTCTTTGAACGTAAAATTCGTCCGCTCTTTGCAGAACGGTGCTATCAATGCCACGCTGCGAACAGTAAGAAAGCCAATGGAGGACTTTTACTTGACAGTCCACATGGCATTCGAAAAGGCAGCGATTCGGGACCGGTAATTGTCAAGGACGATCCTGGCAGTTCTCCGCTTCTTGTATTGATACAATCGACTGACGAAAACGTGCGTATGCCTCCCGATGGAGAAAGGCTGACACAATCACAAATCGCCGATCTTCAAACATGGTTAAACCTGGGAGCACCACTCCCTGAAGTATCTGTTCAAGAAGACCAAATCGCCATTCAATCTCGTACTCACTGGGCATTTCAACCTGTGATTGAGCAAGTCATTCCAACTGTCCAACAAAACACATGGGTTCAAACGCCCATTGATGCGTTTATTATCTCGGCACTTGAGCAAGCGAAACTTTCGCCCGCACCACAAGCCGACAAGCGAATCCTCATCCGCCGGGCAACGTACGATCTCATTGGACTTCCGCCAACTCCAGAAGAGGTCGCAGCATTCATCGCTGACGAATCTCCAGAAGCATTTGCAACGATCGTGGATCGCTTGCTGAGTTCACCACAATACGGTGAACGCTGGGGACGTCACTGGTTGGATGTTGCTCGCTTTGCGACGAGTGACGGTCCTTTTGCGTTCACTTATCGTGATTATGTAATTCAGGCGTTCAATGATGATTTACCGTTCGACGAATTTCTGATTCATCAAATGGCAGCTGATCAACTCGAACTCGGTGATAACAAACGACCGCTCGCTGCGCTCGGTTTTCTAACCGTCGGTCGGAAGTTCATGGACAACCACGACACTATTGACGACCGAATTGATGTCGTCACGCGCGGGACGATGGGGCTGTCCGTTAGTTGTGCCCGATGTCACGATCACAAATATGATCCGATTCCGACTAAAGACTACTACGCATTGCACGGCGTCTTTGCCAGTTCCCACGCGCCTGGTGAGGCGCCATTGCTGGGGATTGATCCTGATCCAGTCTTGCACGCTGAATATCTGCAAGAACATCACAAGCGTCAATCGAAGCTCGATGACTTCATACGCGAACAAGAAGCAGCAGTCTTGACGGAGCATCGAGGATTGACGGCGGAGTACCTGATGTTGAGTCGAGAGCCGCAAAAAATTGAGGAACTGATTGAAGGTGTCTTCGGACTGAGTGATCGCAAGATCCTCCAAACAGGAGCCCGGCGATGGTTGGCGGCACTCAACACAATGAACCCCGAAACCGACTTAATTTTCGCTCCCTGGTTCGCGTATGCCGCTTTGCCATCCGCAGACTTTGTAGTAGGTGCCAAGTCGTTATCCGCAAAAATCGCCAACGATTCGTTTGGTCATCCATTGAATTCTCACGTCGCCAAAATGTTCGCAGACGATCCCCCGAAGTCGTTACAAGAAGTCGCTGAACGGTACGGGAAATTGTTTCAGGATATTGATACACAATGGCAACAACTCCGGCTTAAATCCGAACAGGCCCCAAACTCAGCAACGATTCAAGCTTTGCCTGATCGCGAACAGGAATCGCTCCGCCATGTCTATTACAACAATGAGAGTCCCGGAAATTTACCGTCCGGGTTAATGCGAGGACTCTTTCCCGTGTCGGTGATCATGCAGATGCAAGCGTTGCAAGGACCAGTCGAGCAACTCAAAGCGTCGCATCCCGGTGCCCCGCTGAGAGCAATGTCGCTGGTGGACAGCCCGCATCCTCACAATAGCCGAGTGTTCATTCGAGGCGATGCGAGTCGACCGGGTGATGAGGCTCCGCGTCAGTTCCTGACAAGCCTGACAACTGGAGAGCCGCAACCATTCACTCAAGGCAGCGGACGTTTGGAACTCGCTCAAGCCATCGCAAGTCGAGACAATCCGCTCACGGCGCGGGTCATGGTCAACCGCATTTGGCAACACCATTTCGGTGCAGGGTTAGTGACGACGCCTGATGACTTTGGTCTCCGTTCTGATCCCCCAAGTCATCCTGAATTGCTGGATCATCTTGCCTGGCGATTCATGAATGATGGTTGGTCCATCAAAAAAATGCACCGTATGATCTTACTGTCGAGCGTTTATCAACAAGTCAGCGACAATCAACATTCCAATGAAACAGTTGATCCGGAAAACCGACTCCTATCAAAAATGAATCGTCGCCGTCTCGACTTTGAAGCGATGCGAGACACTCTGCTTTTCGTGACTGGGGAAATTAACTCCACCTTCGGAGGTCGTCCGGTTTCTTTGAAGAATCCTGAGCAAAAGGACCAGCATTTATTTTCTAATCGTCGCACAGTCTACGGAGTAATTGATCG
>JABJMI010000226.1 GCA_018659505.1 Planctomicrobium sp. | reverse complement strand
CTCTCCATTGTTTTCGCTAGGTTACTGCGTGCAGACGTATAACTGATACTTTCCATCATTCCACCTCGTACATGTACTACTTATCGTACAGGAGGAACTGATTCGCTACAAGTGGAAAGCTTGACCTACGGTATTACTTGTTGCCCAGTTCTTGAGATTTCTGGGTCGCTGCCTGAACCGCATTCATTAAGACACCCCGCAACCCACCTTTTTCAAGTTGATGCAGACCGGCAATGGTTGTTCCGCCGGGGCTGGTGACAGCGTCTTTCAAAACTCCTGGATGCTCTCCTGTTTCAAGGACCATTTTTGCAGCTCCGAAGAGTGTTTGTGCTGCCAGCTGAGTTGCAGTTGCTCTTGGCAAACCCATCAGAACAGCTCCGTCGCTGAGCGCCTCGATGATTTCGAAAACGTAAGCTGGTCCGCTGCCTGAAAGTCCCGTGACAACATCAAGCAAATGTTCTGGGACTTGAATTGCTAGTCCCACGGTTTCGAGCATCATCGAAACCAGTCGACCATCTTCCTCGGTTGCTCTATCTCCCAAGGCGAAGCCAGCTGCACCTGCCTGAACCAACGCTGGCGTATTGGGCATGACGCGAATGTGACGACTCATAGAAAGAGTTGTTTCAAGGTTTGCTAGCTTCACACCAGCAACGATCGAAACAAATAAATGTTTTGCCGTCGCTGATGAAGAAAGCTCTTCAAGAACTTCAGGCAACACTTGCGGCTTAACAGCGAGAATAACGACATCCGCATGATCTAGAACATCGAGATTATTTGCGGTCGTTTCAGCTTTTGTTAGCTGAGAGAATGCCTCTCTAGATGCGGGATAACTATCGCTTGCGAGGAGGTCAGCTGGCTGCGCGAAACCGGAATCGATAAATCCCTTCGCGAACGCTGTCGCCATTTTTCCAGAGCCAATAAACCCAATCTTTGTGGCAGCCATCTGTTTGATCTCAAAGAACTTTTATATTGTTGAGTAGTAGCAGCTAAACGATGAATCGCTAACAATTTCTAATACCGCTTGCGAACCGCATCTTGCATCGCTCGCCGGTCCTGGTCTTTCTTTTTCTTTTCTCGATTGTCGTAGATCTTCCGACCTTTAGCGGATGCAATCAGCACTTTAATCATGCCTCGACGAAAATAGACAGCTAAAGGGATTAACGTCATTCCGTCGTGACCAGCAGACTCTGCAAACTTGCGAAATTCTCGCTTCTTAATCAGAAGTTTCCGTTCGCGTCGCCGTTCATGATTCAAATAGGTCGCCTGTGGATACTCTGCGACATCACAGTTTAAGAGCCAAAGTTCATTCTTTTGAATACGAGCATAGGCTTCGTCGATTGTGATTTTGTTGTTGCGAATACTCTTGACTTCGCTGCCCATCAAAGCGATGCCGCACTCAAGTTCTTCAATGATTTCAAAATCATGGCGCGCACGCCGGTTGCGGCAGATGGTCCGCGAATTGGGATCCTCTGTTGTGGATTTCTTCTTCTTTGCCTTCTTGCTCGCCATATTGTCTCGATGGTCTGTCTGATTGACTGGACGATTATCGTAGACAGAGTCTTTGAAAACCGAAAGGGTTCGGGAAACTGGATCACTCTCTTTGAATCAGAGCTCAGGACGTTGATATGAGTCATGTTACGATCGCACCGGCAGCGTGGTCCGCCTAATCGTTACAACCCGACCAATTTTTCTTTAACGAATTCTCTAACAAGCACGCTTTGAGCTTAGTTCATGAGGGTGGACTATGTTTCAGAATCTCACCACCCTGCCCTAAGCACAAGTTTCATAATAATGAACACTTTTCAACATAAAATTGAAGGAGCCATCGCACACGTTTTTCCGACTACGCGTTTGGCATCTCTCTGTATTCTATTGATGACTGTTGAATTTAGCATCTTGCTGCTCTCTCCGAGTCAGCCCTTTCACGCTGGAGGACCGATTGCCTGGGTTGTTTTATTTTGGCTGATGTGGTTTTGGCTGACAGCCAGTTGGGGTATTTATTTTGTTGGCAAAATTCTCAAAAAAGTTGAATATCGTCCATTATGGCAAAAGACTGCGATCCGTATCAGCATTGGTCTTATAGGCAGTCTTATTCTGATGTTACACATCTGCAGTTGGGG
>JABJMI010000227.1 GCA_018659505.1 Planctomicrobium sp. | reverse complement strand
TCCTTGCTGAGCCTGATCCGGGTACCAGGTCTCCTGCGTGACCCCAAAGCCCATGCTCATGAAAACGGCACGTTTAGGCGGTGTCGACGGCGTGTTCGCCGCGGCTGAGGCAAAGCGCCGAAAGCCGATGGACTCAAGCGCAGGCAGAGCGATAAGCGCTCCGGTTCCGCGGAGGAAGTGGCGGCGATCGAGGTTGGTTTTCATCATTTTGAACTCGACTAATTGGTCAGGAAAATGTGTTATTTCACAAAGTGGACTGGAAGAGTCGGTCGCCGGATCGCCGTGAGCTGAACGTCGTCGACGAAGAAGCCACCCAATTCGATGGGAGCTGCATGAGCACCGGTGCTCGCAGAAACGACGATGAGTGCAACATTCGCGTTCGATTCCAGAAGACAGGATGCGGTAATCGTTGCCGACTCATCTCCTGGCGCGAGCTTGATCACCTTTTTGCCGTATCCGACTCCGTCCTCGTTAACCACACGAGGCCATCCTTCACCGATTGCCTTTGGCTTCATATTGAAAAGGTAGATGCGGCAACTTCCTGCGAGTTTCGGCAATTCGGCATCGGTCGGGGCGTCCTCTCGGCGGAAGCGGGCTGAGAGGTTGAGCGTGATCTGCGTATCGGGATCTGTCGTTCCCCATTGCAGCCGGAGGGACGACAGTTCGACCAACTGAAACACTGAACAGTTCGACGCAAAGTCGTCGGGATCACCATTGACATTTCCCGTTTTCAGAAGACGCAACATTCGGTTTCCATCAACTTGTTCAATCACCTCGGCAGGATTTCCACCCCATTGACCAAAGTGAGACGGAAAGCCAATTTCAACCGGACCTGCGAAGGTCTCAAAATCGCTGTTCGCAACGTGAATCGCTCTTGCCTGTGATTGAGGCGAGTTCACGGCCCAGACCACCCCGACTCCCAGCAGGCCAACAATCGCTCCTGCCACCAGGGCAACTGCTACCTGCTGAGGCCAGGCCAGGAGACGCATTGCAGGCGTCGTCGTCGGTTGACTTGTGGCCACTTCTCCTTCCGCATCGAGAATGGAAACGATTGACTCATCGCGCAGGTGACTGACCAGGGCCTGTTCATCGACCAGCGTCCTGGACATGATCGTTCGAGCTTCCGGATGTTTGCGGAGCAGCTCGTTCAGTTCGGTTCGCGCGGCTTCATTGCCGTCATCCCGGACTTGCTGGAGCAAGTTGAGAAGTCTTTCTTCCATCATGGATTGGTCCTCATCTCGCGTTCAATACACGCACTGAGTTGCTGGCGAATTCGCAGCAAGGTCATTTTCACCGCACTCAGGCTCCGCCCCGATGCTTCGGCTATTTCCCGCAAGCTCCGGCTGACGGTGTAGTGGTCATGAAGCAGAGCAGCCTGCTTTCGATTGAGTTTCTTCATACACCTGGCGAGCGCCTCGCGCCGATTATCAAATGCGGTTGCAGCCTCCTCGATTTCATCCGCCATTGCCTCGATCACATCTTCATCAAAAACCAGGCGACCGCGTTTCTGATCGCGGTAATGCGAAAGGATTGTGAATCGGGCCACTGTGAACGCCCACGGCAAAAATTCCGTATCCGGATCCCAGTCCGCCGCCTTTTGCCACAACTTCACGCAAGTCGCCTGCAATACCTCGCGCGCATCCTCCCGATTGGCGAGATGCGCATGGCAGAACGCTTCCAGAGCGGGCTGGTGACGGGTCAAAGCTTCAATGAAGCGGGTGTCGTCCTGTGGTGGCGGCATGGATAATGTGAGTTCTGGTCAAGTCAAATGGTGGAGCCAGGTTTTTGGGGTCGTTCAACCGGCCTGGAGAGACGTCCCCAGTCTCTGTTCTATTGTTTATTCCGCGAGAACACCCGGCGGTCACATTTTTTTTGGGAGAAGCTCTAACTTCACAGTCGTTCCTTATATTAGTACCGCGTCAACCACCGACATGGACTCAACCAACCATGCTTCTTATGCGAGCGTAAACGACAAAACCCTCGGCCACTACAGTGTGACCGAGGGTTTTGGTTCGGATTGAGACCAGAAGCTCCCCGAACAGGACTCGAACTAAGTTTACACACGAGGCAAGGAAAGTGGACAGAGTAGAACTCCGTAAACACCTTGCCCACAGTCACTTGGCGGATTCCGTCCCAAAGTCGAACAAACTGATTGAACTTTCTGAGACCAGCCACTGGTCCCGAAAAGCCCACGAAAAAAGCCGCTGATCAAACTTGAGCAGCGGCTTTTTGAATTTAAGTGGAGGATAGGGGAATTGAACTCTTACCTCTGTGAATCAACTAATGATGCCAACAGGCGTTGAATGCACAAGATCTCGCGGAGGTTGACCTTTGGGCATAGCGATGAATCAAATTGGATCAACAAAGTGTGAATAGACTCCAGTCCCGGACGGAAGTGGAACTTGTTTTGACTTTGCAGTCACATCTTTAAGTTGTTTCTGAATAATGATTTGAAGCAACTCTGAATCTGTGACGCTCAGCTGATGCTGTTGGTTTTGATGGACCAGCGACCAGTTTTGTATGAATATGAAGGGCGACTCCGTCCTGCATTGTCAATTATTGTGAAATGTTGACTTCGCTGACTTCAAGCTTTTTCAGTCGAGTCTGAACCGTTCCAGGACCACACAATCTTTGGTCAAATATACAAGCAAGTGCCAAACCACCCTGGAACTGTTCCTCACTAGCGTCACCTTAATTTCCAATCCCCAATCTACTCCGCCAACCTCGCAGCAGGGTTGATGCTCCATCAATTCACCCGCTGGCTCAGGCAGCTTCCAAACGATGCAGGCCTGTCATTGAATCTACTTGCCAGTGAAATGAGCTTGGAGGACCCGCTTTGTAAGGGAGAAGTATGACATTCTCACAGCTCATCAGAAGAATGTCTTCTGAATTTGAAGTTTCACACCCAGATCAAACGAGGAATTCAAGTTGAAAGATGCGCAGAAATCTGAGAATCGCATCCAATTATTAGCATCTGCCCAGGCACAATGGCTCGCGATGCTGGCCAAGATGGTTGCGATCAAATGGGAAAAAACTGATAATAATCAGTCACATTAAAGTGATGGTGCCGAGTTGATTCACGATGAGCAACAACGACAAACAGAGGGATTGGCCATCAATGTTGTCCACATGTCTGCTCAATTGAAGGATTAATTCCGATGCCAACTCTCGAAGATGTACTTCTACAACATCGCCGCCGAATCCAAGACCCAGAATCAGCATATCGTGTTTGGACAGAGTTTCTGAGTGGAGCGGAACGGCATCGCTTGGGATCGCTCGAAGATCAGTACCAGGATAACAAGACTGTCGGAATCTGGGTGAGAGCCAAGGGAGTTGACGAGGATCTAGCGACTGCACAACTTGCTTACGCGTTTGGTCTACCCACTCCCGAGTATCATCGATTGCTGGAAAGACTAAACGAGCCAATTCCTGTGGCAACAACTCTTGCATCGACACCAAGCTGGAACCGTGGTCGCGGTGAACTATGGTATCAAGGTGGAATTGTTCGTTCCATTCCTAACGTATTGGCAGCACCTCATATCACGTTGATTTTAGACGCTTTTGAAGAAGACAGTTGGGCGGAGCGGATTGATGATCCCTTACCCAGTGGGCCAAACCCGGAACGACTCCGGGATGCTGTCAGGTCACTCAATCGTGACTTAACGCTTCTGCGTTTTCGGACAGATGGCACCGGTCGCGGGCTGCGGTGGGAACCTGATGAGTCTCATCGAAGACAACGACGGTGACATTATCCGCCAAGCATAGATAGCCCCATTCCCCAGGCGCTTCCCAGTCTGGCACATGGCTCAGGTACTCCGCTCCTGCAATCCTTCATGATCAAGAGATCAGCGAAGGATTGCGGGAGTTTTTTTATGCCCACTGACGAATCATTACAACTCACCGACAAGGAGATCACGCAGATGTTCCCTGAGGGGATTTATGCAGATCGATTTCCGCCGATCATGAGCATTGACGAGGCTGCCGACCTGCTCCAAGTCCCGAAAGACACGCTGCGAGACTGGCGTTCGCGCGGGCTGTTGAGTGGTTGTTGTCGCAAGATCGGCAAGCACCTCCGCTTCTTTCGTGATCGCTTGATCAAGAAGGTCTTCAACGAAGGCTTGCGCAGCGAATAACCCACGATCAAACATTCCAAAGATGAAGGGAGGAATCACAAAATGAGTGCAAATTCAAACACGCCCGTCAGCGTTCGAGAAAAAGTCGGCGAGCGTGTCACCATCTATAAACGAGGAAAGAGTTGGTGGGTGAGTTACCAACTGGACCGCAAGCAACAACGGGAACCACTCGCCACTGAAAGCAAAAAAGAAGCACGTCGCAAAGCCCTGATCATCGAAGCTGAGTTACTGCAAGGAAAACGTGAGACAACGCTGCCACCCGTGTTGATCACGGAAGCGATTGACGAATACCTGGCTTTTCTGAAAACGGAAGGTCGGGCTGAGAAGACGTTGAACAAGTACCGGTATGTGTTGAACAAGTTCGCAGCGCTGGCAATTACACAACGCAAGACATCCCTTCATCAATTGAACCTACGTATGATCGACGCCTATCGGAAACTTCGCACCGAAGAGAAACGTTCTGCGAAAACGATCCATTGTGACACCTACATCATTCGACAACTCGTGAACTTCGCATTGTCACGGAAGATGATCAGCAAAGATCCTCTCGAAGGTCTTAAGAATCCGCAGCCGAAGCGGACCGAGCAACCTTGCTGGACTCCGGATGAAGTGGTGCAGATTTTAGAGGCTGCGAATGAGCCGCAGAAATCAATCTTCACGGCCTATGCAGATACGGGTATGCGGTTCGGCGAATTGCAATGGCTGACCTGGGAGGACGTTGATTTCGAAAAGAACTTGATTCACATTCGTCCCAAAGATGGCTGGAAACCCAAGACAGGCGAATCCCGCAATGTTCGAATGACTAAACGATTGAAGCGAGTTCTTCAGAATCAACCCCGAAAGTTTCGTTGGGTATTCACAGCACCACCTTCCACAAAGTATCCCAATGGCGGAAATCAAATCTCAGAACGTCGATTGCTGAAGTCACTCAAGCGTCTGTTGAAACGAATCGGACTTCCACCTGCAGGTAAGTTGCACACTTTCC
>JABJMI010000228.1 GCA_018659505.1 Planctomicrobium sp. | reverse complement strand
TGGAACGAGAATCATGATGTCGCAATTCGTGCTATGAATGAAGTGATCCCCAGATCTGGTTTAGAGCGAGTCTTGACCAGATTCGAAACGGACGATCCAAGCGTTGATACGTCTCCGAATGTGACCTGGACACGTGCCGAAGGCGCCACAGATTCCGGTGGATCACTTAAGTTTGGTGTTTCACCTGAAATTATGTCGGCGCTCGTGAGCGGTAGTGTCATACAAGATGAAGCTGAAAATATTCGAGCGTTTGAAATCCTGTGTTACGTTTTGGGTATGAAGCTTCCCGATGATGACCATCTTGGTGATCTAAGCTCACTGGAAATGGAAACACAGTTGCTCGAAGAACGATTTCCTGTTGACTTAAAAGTCGATGCGAGTGATTCGGGGGTCGGATATCTAACAAGCGAAGAAGTTCTGGCAGAGGCATTGAAGTTTTCAAAAATGGATTTATCCTACCCGGATTGCGAAGATATCCAAGAGGCAAGAAGCACGCTGATGAAATGTCTCAAGCAGGCAGCCATTGAAGGTTCAGGAGTGATCAGCTTCACTCAATGATGCTTTCTCGTCATCCATTTGGAATTGACATTTAGGCACTCGGAGATTCTTTACGTTTCTGCCAAGAAATTTCATTCTCTTATGGCTATGATTCTGTTTGTGGGTCCAATGAACCGTACATAGCGACTGAAGAATTCTTATGAGTGACGATCTTGCATCTGGGACCGAATCAAGAAAGACCGTTGAATTTGCTAAAGAACCGGCTCGTGGACGCAGGAACTCATTCAGTTGGCGTGGCTACCTGACGCCCGATTATGATGAGAATGATAAGGATCTCGCTTCGAGCTTCGGCGTCAATGAGATTCGTAGCACGGTCTACTCGATTGGACGCAATCCTAAATCGAACCTGATACTCCCGTCTCCAGATGTTTCTCGCGAGCATTCTAAAATTCATCGAATTGGCAGCGATTTTTACCTCGAAGATCTCGGTAGTCGGCACGGAACCTATGTGAATGGTGATCGTATCCTGTGGTGTCGCTTATCTGATGGCGACATTCTGCAATTTGGTTCACGCTCTAAACGTAGCAACCTTTGGTACTTCGATAGAGCTGCCATCAGGAAACAAACTTCTGAGCCGCCCAATGAAGAAATTTCGAATCCTCGACCGGAGCATTTTCCGACTGATCAACTCGTTGTAACGTTTTGGGGATGTCGTGGCTCTGTTCCGACTCCAGGCTCTCACACCGAGGCTTATGGTGGGAATACAACTTGTGTTGAAGTTCGTTTTGGGAAATCGTTATTTATCCTTGATGCAGGAACCGGGATTCGAGCGTTAGGAACAGGCTGGCAGCGAGAATTTCAAGACGATCCACTGGATATCAACCTCTTCTTTTCGCACCTGCACTGGGATCATATCCAGGGATTTCCCTTCTTAAGCCAAGCTTACAATCCTCAGAATTCGCTGCGGATATTCGGTATTGATTCAGGTGATGCAACCGTCAAAGAGATGCTCAGTAATCAAATGCAGGGGAGGTACTTCCCAATTCCAATGGATGCGATGAAAGCAAAGCTGGAATTTGAAAACCTGGAATCAGAGATTCAGATTGATGATGTGAAGATTACCTCGATCGCCTTGCCTCACCCTGGGGGAGCGCTGGCATATAAGTTTTCGACTGAGAGCGGTACTTTTATCTTTGCAACTGATTGTGAGCTTGACGCGATTGCACCAAATGCGGATCAACTGCCAACTGGCAGTATCGATGGAAGAGAATTCCCTGAGGAGTTCATCGACTTCTTTCAGGGTGTCGATTTGTTAGTCATCGATTGCCAATTCACCGATGAGCAATACGAAACTCGCAAAGGTTGGGGGCACAATTCGGTCTCGACCGTGATCGACTTCTGCCAACAAACAGAAATTCGCTCGGTTGCACTGACGCACCATGATCCATCCTCAAGCGATGCAGATATTCGTAGAATCGTTGAGCATATGGACCGAACATTGAAAGCAACTATGCAAGAAATGGCTCCCCGAGTCTTTGCAGCTAGAGAAGAAATGACCGTGGCGGTCAAGAATGTTAAGTAACTGTATTCATATTACTTCAGTTGAATGAAAGTCATTGTTCAGCCACAGAGAACACTGAAGTAGACGGAAACTTAAATTTTCCTCGCTCTTCTTTCCTCTTAGGGCTGAAGTGGTAGCTTAACTCAAAATTCATCAGCCATTGTGAATCCATCCTGACCCGCTGAATCTCGCTTCTTGAAAAGCATGCGTCCCATGGGGATCAGCAATAGTCCAAAGCCGATTCCCATAAAACCCCATCCCATTCCGAATCCGATGTAACTGGATGTGACTGCTCCCGGTTCAAGGACTGCAATAAACTCGTCATCCGGGTTGTAATAGACTTTCACCTCTTTGCCGACTGGGTATTTGTTGACGATCCTCTCAAACATGGTTCGATCTGAGGAAGAATAGTTGTCCCCGAACCAGACTCTGTCGCTGTGAATTTCAGCTTCTTCGACTAGGTATCGATAGGTCACATCTGCCGAATACGTTGTTGAGCCATCACTGGTATGAGAACCAATCTTGGATTCGGTCACTTTCCCTGGAACAGTTGGCCAATTCACGCTGTTCTTGGCATTCTCCAAAGTTGGCTTTCCCCAGAACGTGAGCAGGCAGTAGCCGATGACCAAGAAAATGGTCCCTACACCAAAAGCGATCGTACTGCCTGACATGCACCCCGAAGGTTGAGTCTTCATTTCTGGTCCTCATTGCTCGTTTGCGAATGAAATTGGAATAGTCAACTTCGCTTTTTGTAGTCCTAAGTATGGCTGTGCTCGACAAAGAGTGGAAGGCGTATTCATCAACACATGTTTACTGATTGCATCCATCTCTAAAATATTGGAAATCCAAGCCAGTCAATTCTTGTTCCTGAGAGAGACGTTCTCTCTACTGAGTGAGAAACGAACTTCTCTGGTAGAAGGATCACTCTATCTCTTCAAATTCTCCTATCGCTTTGTAACATGAGCGAAGGTTCAGAAACTAGAGATCATTTGAAGTGATTGAATAGTTAGATTTGGGCAATGCGTGAAGTCACGTATCGCTGAGTAACACGATGTTGAAACCATAAAGGAGAGCGTTTTTCGCTCTTTGTACGAATGCCGATCAGGATTCGACGAGGTCTTAACCTTCCAATTTCCGGAACACCAGATCAAGCAGTTGATCTCGGTGCCGATGTAAAACGTGTCGCTCTGCTTGGAAGAGACTACGTTGGGATGAAACCAACGATGCTCATCCAGGAAGGCGATTCCGTAAAACTTGGGCAACCTCTCTTTGAAGATAAGAAAAATCCTGGGGTCGTTTTCACCGCTCCAGGTTCAGGCAAGATTGTTGAAGTGAATCGAGGAGCCAAGCGACTCTTTCAATCTGTTGTCATCGAACTAGCAGGGGACGAGCAAGAAAGCTTCCAGTCCTACGAAGATAAGGACCTCACACAGCTAGACCGTGATACAGTCGTTAACAATCTGGTGAAGTCTGGCTTGTGGCCCTCATTAAGACGTCGACCATACAGTAAAACTCCACTCCTCAGCGAAGTTCCACATGCGATCTTCGTGCAAGCAATGGATACTCGCCCGCTCGCAGCTTACCCCGGTCTTGTTCTCGATGAGAATCCAGATTTCTTCCGCTACGGGCTTCAAGTCTTAACGCGACTGACTGAAGGAACCGTTCACGTTTGTGCCGCTCCTGGGTTTAAAGTTCCGGGGACTGATCCAGCAGACATGCCAGTCGAAGGCGTCAAGCTGCAGCAGTTTGACGGTCCACATCCTGCCGGTTTGCCTGGACTACACATACATAAAATTGCAGCAGCCAGCGAGAAACGTCCTGCTTGGTACATTGGTTACCAAGATGTCGTTGCGATTGGAAAACTATTCGTAAACGGAACAATATCAGTCGAGCGAGTCATTTCCTTAGCTGGTCCTCAAGTGACGAAGCCCCGCGTGATTCGCACTCGTTTAGGTGCTTCCATAGAAGATCTGACAGCGAATGAACTGGCTTCAGGTGAGAATCGAGTCATTTCTGGTTCTGTACTAGATGGTCGCGAAGCATCTGGACCTTACGGATACTTGGGGCGATACAACTTACAGGTTTCAGTGTTAAGAGAAGGTCGGGATCGGGAACTTCTAGGCTGGCAAATGCCTGGAATGAATAAGTTCTCCGTTTTGCCGGTTTATGCCTCTGCGAGTTCAGCGGATGGTCGTGCCTTCGGAATGACAACCAACACAAACGGCAGCGATCGAGCCATCATTCCGATCGGCGTTTATGAAAAAGTCATGGCTTTCGACATGGAGCCAACCGTTTTATTGAAGGCGTTGGCAATAGGCGACACAGAGATGGCACTGGCACTCGGTGCGACAGAACTGGATGAAGAAGACTTAGCTTTGCTGACTTTTGTTGATCCAGGTAAACATGATTTCGGTCCGATGCTGAGAAGCGTTCTCACGACGATCGAAAAAGAAGGATAAACTTCTTCGTTTTCTTAACTACACATAGCTTCCTACGTAATAAGCCGAATGACGATCCATGAAGTTCCTGAGGAAAAAACTTGACGACCTGCACAAGCAGGTGAAGCCGGGGGAAAAGTACGAAAAACTTTATCCGCTTTACGAAGCGGTTGATACTTTTTTGTACACGCCTGATTCGGTGACCAAAGGTCCAACGCATGTTCGAGATGGACTCGACATGAAGCGGATGATGATCATGGTCGTCGTCGCTTTGGGGCCATGTATCCTGATGGCGATGTACAACACCGGCTATCAGGCGAACCTCTCTATACAAGAGCTTGTCTCGACTGGTGAACTCCCTGAAGCAACAACAACCGGCTGGCGTGCCGCGATTATGGATGCATTCGGCTATAACCCAAACAATCCTCTCTCCTGCTTCCTGCATGGAGCCTTATATTTCCTTCCAGTCTTCATCATCACTCAAATCGCGGGTGGCTTCTGGGAAGTCTTGTTTGCGACGATTCGAAAGCATGAAATCAATGAAGGATTTCTGGTCACAGGAATGCTCTTTCCTCTGACGCTTCCACCAACTGTTCCGCTATGGCAAGTTGCTCTGGGGATCAGTTTCGGTGTGGTGATTGGAAAAGAGATATTCGGTGGAACCGGTAAAAACTTCTTGAATCCAGCCTTAACAGCTCGTGCGTTTCTGTACTTTGCTTATCCTGCTCAAATGAGTGGAGATAAAGTCTGGGTGGCTGCTCCTGTTGATGGATATTCGGCTGCGACGTCACTGGGTAAGTTAGCTGATCCTAAAACCACTGAAGGAATGGCTGGGATTACCGAAGGTTTAGGTATCTCCTGGTCTGACGCATTTTGGGGATTCATACCCGGCTCGATGGGTGAAACGTCAACATTTGCCTGCTTGCTCGGTGCGATTCTACTTGTTGCAACACAGATCGGTTCCTGGCGAATTATGGTCAGCACATTGGTCGGAGCGTTAGGTTCCGCATGGCTGTTTAATCTCGCTGTCGGACCTGAAACACCGAACATGTTCCTGTTGCCTCCACATTGGCATCTGGTCGTTGGTGGGCTGGCATTTGGTCTTGTCTTCATGGCAACTGACCCAGTTTCAGCGACGATGACTCAAGGCGGGAAATGGGTTTACGGTTTAGTGATCGGCGTGACGACGACATTAGTACGTGTCATCAATCCCGGGTATCCAGAGGGAATCATGTTAGCGATTCTCTTCGGGAACGTAGTCGCTCCGCTGATCGACTGGTTTGTCATTCAATTGAACATTCGAAGAAGGCGTATTCGCTGTGGACTCTGAGACTGATCAAAATCAGGACGTTTCCGAGACCTCGGAAGACAAAAAAAGCTTTGACCCCAACAGCTTCTTAGGAACGCTTGTGGTCGCGGTTGTGTTATGTCTCGTCTGTTCATTCGTTGTTTCAACAGCTGCTGTTGGATTGCGACCGATGCAGCAGAAGAATCAAAAGAACAAGCAACAACGAAATGTCTTGATCGCTGCCGGTATCTGGGAAGAAGACAAACATACGGATGCAAAGATTCCGGAATTGTTCGAAAATATCGAGACCATCGCAGTCAATCTCCCCGGACGTGGCAAAGACCTGCCCGAAGCTGGTGCGGTAAACGGTGATGTCGATCTTAAAAGTTACAACCAGCTGAAAGCTTCCAAAGATCCGGAACAGAGTATCATCATCGGCGAAGCGGATGTTGCAGGAATTAAGAGACGAGAAGCAGTTTCTCTGGTTTATCTCATTAAAGACAAATCCGGTGAACTCGAGACAATCGTACTTCCGATTTACGGCAAGGGGCTCTGGTCAACTTTGTATGGGTATTTGGCTCTCGAAGCTGATGCCCGCACTGTGAAAGGGATCACCTTCTATAAGCATGGTGAAACACCGGGCTTGGGTGGAGAAGTCGATAACCCGAAGTGGAAAGCTAAATGGCCGGGCAAAGTTGTTGTTGATGAATCTGGCAAGCCGATCATTGAGGTGACGAAACCAGGTGCTGCGTCTGAAGACTATCAAGTCGATGGACTCTCGGGAGCGACAATTACTTCTGCTGGTGTCGAAAAGACAATTGACTACTGGTTAGGAAATGATGCCTTTGGACCATTTCTTGACAAGTATCGGGATGCCGAAACAGCATCTGCTGAGTAAAATAGATTAGTGACTGCTCAAGTCCAAAAGTAATACGGACAATAAAATGGCTGCTAGTAAAACAAGAGACGTGCTGTTCGATCCAGTATTGAAGACGAATCCAATCGCTCTTCAGGTGCTGGGGATCTGCTCTGCGCTTGCCGTCACAACTATGCTTGAGAAAGCGGTTGTAATGTCATTGGCCGTAACAGTCGTCGTTGCCTGTTCGAATGCTTTGGTTGCTTTGATCCGCAACTATATACCCTCGAGCATTCGAATCATCGTGCAGATGACGGTGATTTCATCGTTAGTGATTCTGGTTGATCAGATTTTGAAAGCCTTTGTGCCTTCAGTCGCTGATTCATTATCTGTGTTCGTTGGTCTCATTATTACAAACTGTATTGTGATGGGACGAGCCGAAGCGTTTGCGATGCAGAACAGTGTCGGCAGAAGCTTCCTGGACGGTATTGGCAACGGATTGGGCTATTCGCTGATCCTCATCGTTGTTGGTTTTTTCAGAGAGTTACTCGGTTCAGGAACTCTCTATGGATTCACCGTTTTGCCTTTGGCAACTGAAGGTGGTTTTTACGTTCGCAACGGATTGATGCTAACTCCTCCGAGTGCATTTTTCATAATCGGATTGTTCATTTGGTTAGTTCGGACGTTCAGAACCGATCAAGCTTCACGAGACCCAACTCGCGGTTAAGACAGCGTTCATTTTTCACACTTAAGACGACATTGCCAAATGTT
>JABJMI010000720.1 GCA_018659505.1 Planctomicrobium sp. | reverse complement strand
CGGTTGACTGATTCACCACTCTTGGCAGCGATCTGGGTCGGGAGCAATTTTTCAGTGTGCAATTGCTTGAAGTCCATCTGTGTCGCGCCTTTGCCGAAGTTGACGACTTGGTTCTTTTGCGTCAGGGTTCGGCTGAGCAATAATCCTCGCTTTAGGTCGATTTGCATTGAGCCTTCTGGCTTGCGTCGCAGAAGTTGCATTTCTAACTCAGGGTCGTTGAGCGGTGTCAAGACTTTCGTCTTAATTGTAATCGTTGCGATTCCGTTCTCGACACTCCGTACAAAGTATCGGCGTTGGAGCTTTACCATTTGCTTGAGAGGAGAACCAGGTAGACTCAACGGGACAGCGATATCTTCCTTCCAGATTCCGCCCACTTTGACCGGCTCTTCTGGCAATTGTACAAGAACATCAATCGCCAATTGGTTCGGCTCATCTTTTTGATTCAATAGAGGCTTGAGATCTGAGACTTCGCCTGTAGGTGATATTGTCAGCTTCAGGTGCGGTCTACCGATCATGGAAGCAATCGGCTTGAAAATCAATTGAGGTTTTTTGTCAAACTGGCTGTCAAACTTCGCTTTGGCTCCATTCTGAAATAAATCCAGTTTCGCCGACTCCATCATTAGCTCAATAATTGCCGAACCATCTTCGTTCACCGAAAGGACTCGGTAATTCTTGATAGAATCCTGATAGGAATGCGGTTCTTCTGTCAGTTCACCTATTTTGACAACATAATCATCATGCAGCGAAACTTCATAGCGAATCACCTGATCTGCCTGGAATTTGTATCGCAGTAGGAACGATTCTGCATCGTCTCCTAATAGTGGTCGCTGATTGAAAAACAAGCTTGCAGCGAGAGTTGCCAAAGTAATAGATGTAATATTGTAGAGTCGCATCAGAGCATCCTTGCCCGAATTTCCAGTGATAATTTGTTGATCAGTGTATTCTCTAACAAATATCGCTGATCGCTGCGAGACGAATTTTGAGAGATACGAGCAGTTCTGACTCTGTTACGGCTTGGTACTCCGAGAGGTTTTAAAAGACTGATTTCCCCCTAAGCTCTGTCCCTATCAATACATTTTAGCAGCTTTCTACAGATTGCGATGTGAACCATTGCCAAGTAGTTTTCAACTTTATTGTCGTAGCGAGTTGCAGCGCGGCGAAACTCTTTGATCCAGCCGGTGGCTCGCTCTACGATGTTGCGTGAGCGGTATTTTTCTTTGTCGAAGTTCTCATGGGCTGTTTGACTTGAGCGAGTGGGGATCACATCTTCAATGCCCAACTTATGGATGTATTGGCGAATGAAGTTAATGAATCTGTACTACTCTTGTTGTTCGCCTTTCTTCATTTCTTAATTCGTCTTCTCTGAAAAAGTCGCGTTGGAGGTTTGAGTTTATTTGCGTTGTGAACCGGAGTTCACATTTTGCGTTCGACAGGGTAGCTGGAGAGCCTTGCCATGCGTCTCTGCATTTCATTTTTTTATCCATCTGTATTCTAACTCACAGAGATTCAGAAGTCGTTTTTAAATGCTTTGAGCAACAATATCTCGAAAGATTTCAATAGTCGATGCGAAGAGACATTCATGGATAAGCATACCATTTCTGAACGCTTCAATTACAAGTTCTCAATTACAAAACGATGGCTGCTACTTCTGGTTGGGGCTGTTGCACCTCTGGCGATATTCGGACTGGTGATGTTCGCTGCCCCGTCTGACAATTCATCGAAGGCGTTTGAACCGACTCCGCGTCGCGTTCCGCAGTTTGATCTTTCGAATACAACCGTTGACGAGGGAGAGATTCGTGCAGGGGGACCTCCGAAAGACGGTATTCCAGCTCTGACTCACCCGAAAATGATCTTAGGGTCGAAGGCAACTTCTCTGGAAGTGGATGATCGAATCATTGGAGTCGTCGTTGACAATGAGCCCCGTGCGTATCCTCTCGCGATTCTCAATTACCATGAAATCGTTAACGACACTGCCGCGAATGTTCCAATCGCAGTGACGTATTGTCCACTGTGCGATTCCGTAGCAGTCTTTGATCGTCGCACACCTCTCGGAGTTCGCGAATTCGGGGTTTCAGGGCTGCTCTACAACAGCAATGTGTTGATGTTTGACCGTGGCGGTCTTCCGGAGAGTTTATGGTCTCAGGTCAAGAACGAAGGAATCTCTGGTCCCGGTGCCGGCAAGAAGTTAGCTACAATCCCCTGCGAACTCACAACTTGGAACGCCTGGAAGTTACAACATCCAGATACGTTGGTTCTTTCGAGAGATACTGGGGCTGTCAGAGACTATACAATAAACCCATACGAGAAGTATTTCAGCAACCAGCAGCTGATGTTTCCGGTCACGTCGATTGATGGCAATTTTCCGAATAAGGAGAGAGTATTAGGGGTTTGGGTGGGTGAAGAATATCGAGCCTATCCTGAGTCTCGGTTTCCACTCGACCAAAATCAAATCACGGATAAGATTGGCGATAAAACCCTGACGATAAGTTTTGATCGCAACTCAAAATCGATGAGAGTCGTGTCAGCTGATGAAGGGATCTCCTGGATGTATTCGTTTTGGTTTGCCTGGCGAGCAATGCATCCGGAAACAACCATCTTTGGCGGCACGACAATCCAGTCCCAATAGGGTACGCTCGGCGTACCAGGACAAGCGATCAGACACTCCATGAAACCGCAAATTAGGTATTGTGAATCGAGTGAGCATTCGAAGGTACGCGAAGCGTACCTTACGGTGCTGAATGCGAGTTCATTCTGATGTACAATCTTCAAGCCTGGGTTGGCAGAGGCAGTTACAATTGACTTTGCACTCAACCACCCTGTCGTCACTCGTCGTTTTATTAACCTAGCTAACCTGACTTGATGGAGTGAAGAATGGACCCTTGGATCGTTATTCCATCTATTTGCTTGGGTGTATTCATCTTAATCGTGATTTACGAAATCATGCGAAAGGAAAAGCGACGTAAAAAGTATGGAAAATTTGAGCCAGATGCGCCAAAACCTGGCGACAGGCTGACTCGTCGGCAGCGTCAAATGTATTACGCCGTTTTTTTGCTTGGCATTTTCACGTGCGTCACGATTGTTGGCTACTCAGCCTTCCTAGGATTTGAAATGACTCGAGTTAAAAAGCATGGCGGTCAACTACCACTCATCAAAGAGCTTGAAGAACTCTATCAAATTGGTGGAATCTGGAGCGTCATCTTTATTGTCACAATACTGTTCTTGACATCATTAGCTCTAACAGTCCACGGATCGAAGCTTCTCAAGCAAGATCCGTCCCAGCAAGATTTGGATAGTTCATTAACGAATCAGGAGCGAATTCATCGTTTTGCCATTGCCCAATTACTAAGTTCGTTTTTTCTGATGTTTGTATACTTGCTTGTGGTTGATCAACTTTCATTTGTCATAGTATCGAATGACGAAGAAGTATTGTTGTACCGTTTTCCACGTTGGATTTGGGCTATCGATTTTTTTCTTTACGGGTGCATTATCGTGAGTTGGGTCAATTATAAGAGAAAGTCTTCAAACAATCCTCTTCAGTTTTTCCGAAGGTTCTATCTACTTCTAGCAGTTCTTGCTCCAGTTTCACTCGCTGAGATGCACTCTACTTCTGTGATTGTTGAGGACAACACTTTTGTGAAGCAGTCACTGTTTCAAGGAACATTATTTTCTAAGGTGGCCATCAGCATGCCTGATTGCGAGTATGTGAAATTACAGAAAAACGAGAAAGGCACGCAATACCTCACATTCAAATCGGCAATATCAGGCGTAATTGAAAAGGTCAAAGTTGGAAGATTGGTTTCAAAAGCGATACCAGAACTAGAGAAAAAGTTAGACGACCTCGGCATTCATCATATCGGATTCCCTTAGGTTCGCAGAGTCAGTAGCGTTAGTGGTTGGTCCTGTACTCAACCACCAAAAACGGAAGTCTTCAACATGATCAAAAATATCCCCTGCTACTACCGAGCTTTTCTTGTAATAGCTGTTGTGTCATCTTTGCTTGGAGTCTCTGCCATGGCTGAACCAATCGTAATGCGAGACATCGAATACGCAACGGTCGACGGACATCGGCTCTTGCTCGATTTGTATCAACCTGAGGGTGTCAAGAATTCTCCGTTAATTGTTTGGGTGCATGGTGGCGCGTGGCGGGGTGGTTCTAAAAAATCTGTTCCCATCCTCGAATTAGTAAACAGCGGCTACACCATTGCGAGTGTTGATTATCGACTCTCGCCAGTGGCTCGGTTTCCGGCACAGGTTTACGATATCAAGGCTGCAATTCGTTTCTTGCGAGCGAAGTCAGCAGAGTATGAATACGATACAGAGCAGATTGCCATCGCTGGATCATCTGCCGGTGGGCATCTGGTGGCACTTGTTGGTGTGACGAATGGAAACGCGGAACTGGAAGGGGAAGTCGGCAGGCATCTGGATCAGTCTTCATCAGTCCAAGCCATTGTTGACTATTACGGTCCAACCAATTTCTTAACGATCTTGCCACAGTCGACACCTCATGGCTTGGGAGTTCGCGTCCCGGCTTTACAACTTCTTCTCGGCAGCCAACCAGAGGAGAATCCCCCACTCGCCAAGCTCGCGAGTCCTGTGATTCATGTCGACAAAAGTGATCCTCCATTGCTACTGTTTCATGGCGACCAAGACCCACAAGTCCCGATCAATCAATCGCATGAACTCCATGGGAAATACAAGGAGCTAGGTTTACCCATACAATTCCACGTCATTCATGGAGGCGCACATGGCGGGAAAGAATTCTACGACGCTCAGCGATTGAAGCTGATTGAGGAGTTTTTGAAATCGTTGTAGTGCCTTAGTACATGTCCCTTCAATGAAGGATTGAGATTTGACATAGTCTTAAAGTATTGCGGAATCACTACAACCAATTGATTTGAGAACGTGGATTTTCGCGGATGCGGCGGATTCACGCTGATCATTTTTGATGAATCCTTACCAGTTCGATAATCGATTCAGGGCGACTCATCTCGGAATCAATTAGACTTCAGCTCAGAGAAGATTTTAGAACTGTAATAATAGTAGTTCTTTCTCATGATCATCCGTGGAAATCGGCTGCATCCGCGTCGATCCGCGTTCGAAAGATTTTTGCAGAAAGCCACGGAGATGCTCGTCGGCAATCGTGATGCCTCTCCGAACTGGTAATTATCGCAATACATATTCGTGGGACGTTGACATAGGGTCCAGTCAAAACGTCACTGAAAATAGACTCACTAAACAAACCGAAACATTTCCAAATTTCCGGTGTTCAACTGATTGAAGCCCAGATGGGTTCCCATCGTGATGCTTTGAAATTTCACACTGGAGTTTATTGATGCGACTTTTGCCTCTCACAATATTTTGCTCATTTGCATTTTGCCTGTCTGGCGTCTCACTCGCTGCTGAATCGCAGTCCAAATCAGATGCCGTTTCTGTTGCACAGCAAGTCGATGTGCTTCTTAAAGAACTTCTTGCCAAAGAGGATGTTCAGCCGGCGGATTTGACAAATGATGAAGATTTCCTGCGAAGGATCTATCTCGACCTGTCTGGGGTTGTTCCTTCTCCTAAGGACATCACTTTGTTTGGTCTCAATGGTGATGCTCAAAAGCGTACTGTTGTGATTGATCAACTTCTCGCATCGGATGACTTCGGAACACTCTGGGGTTCTTATTGGCGGGAAGTGATTATGTCGCGAGCGACCGACCAGCGTGCGACTCTTGTTTTATCCGGTCTTGAAGCATGGCTTGTCGAGCAATTTAATAACAACCGTT
>JABJMI010000346.1 GCA_018659505.1 Planctomicrobium sp. | reverse complement strand
TTCGTCATCGAACTCGCGAATGTCGATACAGTCTTGAACTTGTTCCCCTTCGGAGAGTTTCAACAAGTTAACAAGCGCGCGACCTTTGGCGGTTCGAGCTTGTAGCGGGAGATCGTAAACTTTCTGCCAGTAGACTTTCCCTAGGTTTGTAAAGAAGAGCAGGTAGCTGTGCGTGCTGGAGACGAACAGGTGTTCGGTCGGATCTTCGTCATCTGACTTCGCTCCTTTGATTCCTTTACCGCCGCGATTTTGTGCCTTGTAAGTCGAGAGTGGAGTTCGCTTCACGTAGCCTCGCTGCGAGAGGGTGACCACCATTGGCTCTTCGGTGATCAATTCGTCTTTGTCGACATCGCCGAGTTCTTCTTCAGAGATTTCAGTTCGACGTTTGTTGGGAAATTTGTCCTTGAGTTGATCCATTTCATCGCGGATCAATGCACGGATGTTGGCTTCATCAGAGAGAAGTCTCAGGTATCCGCTGATATCTTCGAGCAGTCCGCGATGTTCACCTTGCAGGTTTTCATGTTCGAGGTTTGCCAGCGAACCAAGCTGCATACTGACGATGGCTTCGGTTTGGTTTGCCGACAGCGAGTAATTGACTTGCTCGCCATTCTCTTCAACAAACATCTCGAAACCGAGTTCGCCCAATGCACGTTCGACCAATCCAGAGGGAACCTCAATTTGCTGCAAGCGAACCTTCGCTTCAGCTCGACTGGGAGAATTGCGGATCGTTTGAATGATCTGATCGATATCGATTTGGGCGATCAACAAACCTTCGATGGTGTGCTTACGTTTGCGAGCTTCGCTGAGCAGAAACTCAGTACGTCGACGAGTGACAGTCACTCGATGCCGCAGGAATTCCTCAAGCATTTGTTTGATGCTTAATGTCTGCGGTCGATTCCCGACGAGTGCCAACAGAATCACCGAGACCGTCGACTGCAGCGGAGAGAACTTGTACAGCTGATTCAAGACGACTTCGCGGTCGGCGTCTCGCTTCAGGTAGATATGCAGTCGGACCTGCCAGCTGGGAGTCTTGCGGTCGGTGTAGTCAACGACTCGCGAAATCCCTTTGATTTTGTCTTCTCGAATCAATGCTTCGAGCTTTGCTTTCACGCGGTCGCGGGTGTCGAGATATGAAATCTCTTTCACGACGATGACTTCGGTGTTCTTCTCTGTTTCGAATTCAACCTTCGCACGCAGCGTTAATGTCGAACGACCTGTTTGGTAACCTTGTCGAATTCCGTACCGACCACAAATGACTCCACCGGTAGGAAAGTCTGGTCCTGGCAGGACATCAATGATCTGGTCGATTGTCGCTTCTGGTTCGTCGATCAACAGTTGAACGGCATTGGCAACTTCCGAAAGGTTGTGAGGCGGAATGCTGGTCGCCATTCCGACCGCGATCCCCTGCGAACCGTTCACGAGCATTCCCGGGAAACGAGAAGGCAAGACGACTGGCTCTTCGTTTCGCTGATCGTAAGTTGGGATGAAGTCGACCGTGTTGCGGTTGAGATCGTCAAGCATTTCGGAAGCGGACGAGGAAAGGCGTGCTTCCGTATATCGCATCGCAGCCGGACCGAGACCAGCGAGAGAACCGAAGTTCCCCTGCTTGTCGATCAGGATTTCACGCATGACCCAGTCTTGACCCATACGGACCAAAGTCGGGTAGATCACACTTTCACCATGCGGGTGATAGTTACCGGATGTATCCCCGGAGATCTTCGCACATTTCACCCGACCAGAGGACGGTCCCAGGTTGAGATCGTTCATCGCAACGAGAATACGACGTTGAGCCGGCTTCAAGCCATCACGCACATCAGGCAGCGCACGACTGACAATGACCGACATCGCATAAGTGAGATAACTTTGTGTCATCTCATCACGAATATCGAGTTTCTCAATCCGTCCTTGAGCAGGATCAAACGGGGTAGAATTCGGGTCTTCAGGGGGTGTCAAATCGTTCGACAAGGAAATCAACTCCTACAGCTATTGTTCCGTTTCCGTCGCAGTTCGAAAAGAAAATCGCTCAGGTTGTATCTTATTGCAACCAAACAGTTTACGACGGACTGGAATGGTATGTTTTTGCAGCACATATTGTAGCTGAAATTGCAGCTCCAAACAATCAACTCACCTGTCTATCCAGTGATTCACAAGTGTTTTTATGGAATAGAGTTAGGTCTCGACATTCAATGACTCACAAGAGGCTGAATGCTTGACAAAAGAGATGCTTGCGAGCTCTTTAGGGGAATCTGCATTGCTTGGGCAAAAAGAAATGAACACATTTAAAACGGTTTGAACAGATCGAGACAGATTTTAATGTAAAGAGATGTCGACATGCGTTTCTTGCCCCTGTCAATTTGCTTGATTTGAGTCATCAAAATTTGAACAGGAGGAAGCTGAGAGAGCAGAGAACGCACCGGTTCGGAGAGCCTGAGGAAGCCATGACATTTAAGGCAAGTTTGAGGTATCTCACGCTGAGCCGCGGAGAGAGATCTTGAAATCAACTCGTTCCTACTGCATTCAAAGTGGCTCTGCGAGAGGCATTGATAGTTAATCAATAGGGAAATGGATCCCATTCGGTTCCATTGAGTTCCGCTGCGAAGTAATCCGAGATCACTTGTTTTGCGTCCCCGACGAGTGAGACATCGCCGTGCATGTTTGCATACATTTGCTCTTCGAAGTAGAGCAGCTGGTCACCGGTACTGCAGCAATAGAGTTGAAAGACATTTGGAGAATCGACCGGAAACAAGTCTGTTTCGCAAAATAATTCGACACGAATGGAATTAGACTTCACCCAGCCTGAACTCAACCACGCATCCATTGCATCAATTGTCCCGTTGATTGATGAAAAAAGGGCATCAATGATTTCGATTCCTGTTTGATAGTGGCTTTGATCTGGTAATCTGAAATTTACCCGTCTGTTTGAAGTCGCTAAATAGCCAAGCAGCGAAACGTCAGACTGCCATGTACCAGGAACGACTTCTGCATGATGGAGTACAAGTGCAATTGGATTTCTTGAAACTTCGAATAACCATGCTTGGAGAGATGATATCTGACATTCATGCGCAATCTTCGAGATGACTCCTTGGGAATCCAAATAGCATTCAATGTATTGCTTCGGAACCAGCGCTCGAAATTCTTCAGGAGCGAGATTCAGCTTGTTTCCGGCTGGGATACAAAGAGAATCTTGTTCGAATGTATTTCGAAAGGTGAACGGTTCTTTCATATCCAACTTTCTATTAAAACGCGAAAAGCATCCCAAAGATCGTCGCGATGATCCCCAATACGGCAAGCCAGATGTACCAGTCGGGTTTGCCGATCAGGGGGTTGGTCGAGCGGATGATGTACTCGCCGCAGTGGGGGCATTGTTCGCAGTCTTCGTAGACTTCGGCTTTGCAATTCGAGCAAGGAATCAAGAAGGTCTCATTCGGATCTTCGATTTCGTAATCGTCTAGGTCATTATCCCAATTCATTGTCTGCTCTACTCTTCAACAATAACACAACGAAAGCCGACGGCGTCATCGCGATCTGTTTTAGGAAATGGACGGCGAGACGAAGACGTTAACAGCGGGTAACGATCTTTCCAGGAACCTCCACGGATGGCGACGCTCTTCTCGTTCACCTTGGATTGAGAGGAGTAATTCTCTTTCCAGTCTCCCTGACAGAACTCAGAGAGGTATCCATGCACATCATACAGTCCCCACGGATTCGGTTTCAGGACTCCGACCGCAGGATCATTTCCGGCTGCGTTGCCCGTATGCCATCCATAAGGATCTAAGACTGATGCCTTGTTCCCTTGGTCGGTTGGGGCAGTGGCTGATTTGCCAAAGCTATAGGGTGTGGTCGTGCCTGCACGGGTGCAGTATTCCCATTCGACTTCGTTTGGAAGTCGAATGAGTTGATTCCCTGTGATCAATTTTTCCTTGCGAAGTCGGTTGGTGATCCGTCGGCAGAACTCTTCAGCTTCTCCGTAAGTCATTTTTTCGGCAGAGTTACGTGGTCCGTGCCAGCGACTAGGATTATTGCCCATAACTTCTGTATAGAGGCTTTGATAAACCTCGTATTTCGCAATGGAGAACTCTTTCTTGAGTTGAGCTTGATAAGGCGGTCTCTCTGCTTCGCTGCCGTCGAGAGAACCGATTGTCACTGTCGCCGGGAAGTCACCTT
>JABJMI010000321.1 GCA_018659505.1 Planctomicrobium sp. | reverse complement strand
TCTTCTTCCTGACGAGCCATTTTGTTACCCAAGCTTGACGAAATAACTATCCAATAATTCTATCAAGGAAACCTCGGTAGATGGAAACCCTACAGTCAGAACAATAATCCTCACGATTTGACCAACCGTTATTGTCCTTCCGAACAGTTGAATCTTCTTACTCTCAGCACCTTTTACTGGTGATTGAAGGCTTTCAGTGGTATCCTGAAATTGGCGTTGAAGGGAGTTGATTGCCATGCTTGATTAGATATTTAACTCGTTTCAGGTGGTTACCTTTTTATGGCATCGACAGCGATCTCTCCAAATTCACCAGCTTCGTCGGGTGAAATGCAAGCGATTGATTTTTCGCGTGTGGAAGAGGTTCGTCAGAAGCATGAATTGCTTATTGAATACATCAAGTTGAAATCGCTTGATTCACTCTTAATCCTTGATCCCGCGAATTTTGCCTGGTTTACTGCAGGGGCGGATAATTTCCGTGAAGTCAATGGTCCTCCCATTGCAGCGATATTGGTTACAACTGAAGCGCGCGTGGTATTGTGTAACAATGTTGATTCCGGCGAAATTTTCGACAAGGAATTGATGGGGCTTGGGTTTCTCTTGAAAGAACGTCCCTGGACCGAAGGACGAGAAGTTTTATTGAATGATGTCTGTCGAGGTCGAAATATTGGGTGTGATACTCATCTCCCAGGAACCACACTGATTGCCGACGATCTTCAGCCCTTTCGCTCACACTTCATGGAGACGGAAGTAGAGAGAGTCACCGAATTAGGACACGATATTGCGCATGCACTTGAAGCAACCGGGCGGAATTTTCCAGTTGGTTCGACAGAATCAGAAGTCGCTGGGCATCTTGCGCATCGCTTGATGAAGAATCAAATTCACCCGGTCAGAATCCAAGTCATGGCAGATGGACAAGGCTGGCGGTATCGGCACTGGAAGCACGGCGCTGATCGAATCGAGCGACATTGTGTCATCTCCGTAATGGGACGTCGATCAGGATTGCATGTTGCAGCGACTCGAACAATCTGCTTCGATGCCCCTTCAGACGAACTCGACAACGTCCATCAACTCGCAACTCTCGTGCAAGCGACAGGAATTTATTTCAGTCAACCCGAATGGTCATTCCGAGAAACGTGGAAAAGAGTCGCTCGAATTTACGAAAAATTCGAAGTACCCGATGAATGGCGGGCAGCGGAGCAGGTCGAATTACTCGGCTACAAGACTGTTGAAGACCAGCTCACACCTGATTCCCCGAAATGTCTTCAGAAGAATCAGCTCATTCACTGGCATCCTTCGGTCAGATCATCGGTTGTTGGCGACACATTCCTGATCTCAGAGAAGGAAGTCGAAAACCTGACGCCGGTCACAAACTGGCCAGTGTTAAGTGTGACCGTCAAAGGCACAAAAATCGACCGCCCTGGAATTCTTGTACGTTGATTGTTGATTAAGGTGCGTTCGAGAAACGATTGCCTCTTTCACTTCTCTGCGACTTGGCGCCTTTGCGTTTCAATTTGAAGGACTTCAAGAAAAGCGGATATACGAAAGCCTACGATTGACCGTCAAACACAAGCACAAGAGGATCGGGAATTCAGCCAGTTAGACAGCAGAGTGGGAATAATTTCCCATACAGGCACGACGCGCGAGCAAGTGAGCCAATGGCAGAAGTACGCTCGCTCGCGCGTCGTGCTTGTAGACTATATTGTTCCACAGCCTCTCACTACGTACTGCTCTTCTCGTAAAGATGAGGTGAAGATTATCTCACGCCGAGCCGCAGGGTTCGCAGAGGAAAAAATAAAAACTCTGCGATCTCCGCGGCTCTGCGTGCTGCATTCTTTCTAAACCGCTCTGTTACAGATTCCCCCGGTGGATCACGGGGGGCTAAGTGATGTGATGTTTTCTACTGATTTATAAAATCATGTCACGAGCGATTTTGATGTCCTCTGCCATTTCCTGAACAGACTGATAACGGTCTTTTTTCTCTTTAGCCATCGCGCGTAAGATGATCATTTCGAACGCTTCCGGGATGTTGCGTTCTGGGGTCAGTTTTCTTGGAGCAACAGGTTCGTCATGGATGATCAGATCAAACGTTTCACGAACTGTGTTGCCATGGAAAGGTTCCTTTAAGGTCATCAATTCATAGAGCAGAACCCCCATGCTGAAGATGTCTGTTCGTTCATCAATTGTCTTATGCCCCAAAATTTGTTCTGGAGACATATACAACGGCGTCCCCGGTAGCTGCCCTGAACGAGTTAAGGTTCTCAACTGGGAGCGGTCAACCGGTTCATCCATTTCCATCGCTTGGAAATCTTCTGGTTCCCATGGTGGATCTTCGACACCCCAAACCTTGGCAACTCCCCAGTCGAGTAAAACGACCTCTCCGAATTGCCCCATCCAGACGTTCTCAGGTTTGATGTCTCGATGAATGACTCCATGAGCGTGAGCAAATGCCAAAGCCTGACAAACATCAAGAAAGATGTTCACTAACTCTGCGATAGGAAATGCCTGGATTGCACTCGGGTCACGACTGGTTAGACGCTTGATTGTTCCATAGAGATCTTCCCCCCGCAAAAGCTTCATCGTGAAGTACAATGATTCCATTTTGGTGATCCCGATTTCATAGACCGGGATTGTATTTGGATGAGCTAATTGAGCAGTGACTCTCGCCTCTCGCAGAAACCGACGGCGTTCTTCTTGTTCGTTTCTAAGTTCATGGCGTAATGTTTTACGAGCGACCATACGTCCGCTGACTTCGTCAAAGACAGCCTCCAGGTAAGCTTTACGACCGTTGAACAATAAACGTTCGTCGCTGTATTTCGAATAGGTATTCTCGAAGAGATCTGGCAGATCGCGATCTGTCCCAGAGAGAATGATTGTCGGATATCCATCAGAACTGCTTGACACAGTATGATCCTTCTTTCTGCATGCGGTGAATGCTTTCGCTTCATCTTCTTGTTCTTGGCAATGTCGCAAACAAGGTAAGAATTCGCAATACTGAATCAGAATTCCGAGATCACATCGCTAGCAGAAATTGTTGAAAGATGTTGCAAGACTCCATTGGGTGCTGATGAGTTTGAGTCAATATTCTCCGAAAGAAATCGAATTGAACCATCAGCGAACGCTGCGTGAGCACCACCACGATGCCAACTATTAATTCCGGGTGAGAATCCTGAAGAGTCGGCTTGGTTGAGTCCTTCAAT
>JABJMI010000577.1 GCA_018659505.1 Planctomicrobium sp. | reverse complement strand
TCTTCTTCCTGCTTAAGTATTGAGGAGAAAATGACTGCATAGTATGGGGCTGATAATTGATTTTGTATCGTCATGTTATGATTTACTCTTCAGCAGCTTGACCACGAGACATTGAGAGACGATCTAAAATGTTCTTCGTGATTTGAGTCACACTGGGATCGTTTCCCCGTAAACCATGTGCCCAATCCGTTGAACCGGCGGTAAAGACAGTTCCACCTTTCGTGTAGAGCCCCATGACCGCAGCACCGATGCGGTCTTTCGGGAACCTGTCGTACCAGTAACTATCTCCCGGCGCCCAACGTGCAGGGCATGTTCCCAAAATCGTAAAGCCTTCGGGAGTGCCATCTTTGTGTGTTGGAAACGGAAGTCCGTCCTTCCAACTCATTTCGCAGCCATCACATTCATATCCAACAATTGTATCCTTGCTGCCGAATTGGTTGTCTCTCTTCAGGTTCGTTTGAGCAAAGACCCAATGTTCAGGGCGGTGGACTGTATACGCTCCTGAACCATCCATAAATTGTCCATGACTTTTGTGGTAGCCTCCCCACAGAAAACCGACGCCGGTCAATTCGTTTTCCGGTCGTTGAACAAGATGGTGCCCCCATGCAGTGCTCAGCAATTTATGGTCAGTCGTTCGAAACATCGGATCGAAAACGTAGCCTTGTTTCCAACAAGTCAGCGCGCGACCTTTGTCTTCGCTGCGGACCTGCCAGCAGCAGGTGTTTCCGCTAAAGAAAGCAACATTGCCACCCTTGGCAATATAAGCTTCAAGGTTGTCTCTCATCGGAGTGGACCAGTATTCATCGTGTCCGATGCTCAACACCAAATTGTAGTGATCGAGGATTTCAGGATGAAATTCAAGGTCGCTATTGACTGCATAGTCGAGTCGATAACCATTCAACTCAGCCCATTTCACAAAGTGGACTTCCCAGTTAAAAAACTGCGAACTCAGCGGTCGGTCAAATGAAACACGATGTCCTTGAACGCCATCGCGATCATGGTAAGAGTAAAGGCTATGTCCACCCCAGTTGGTGTAGGCATTGTATGTGTTCGCAGAAAGCTGAAGCAAAATCTTTGTTTGCTGACCGGGAGTCGCTGACCGCACGACGAAGAATAGCTTGGACGTACTCGGCTTCTTCTGTTCGTCTCCCAGTGTTGTCAATGTTGCCTGATAATAGCCAGACTTCCATTGTTCCCCGATGGGAAATTTGTGCCCCACCGCCCACTTACACCCATCCGAAGACGCTCTGTCCGGAATCTTTTGAACTGTCGAAGAAATGCTTGCTTGTTGATAGACAACGTCATTCTTTGCTCCGATTCGCTCAACAACAATTGAAACTGCTTGAGCACTCGAAGAGAGATGCAGCTCAGCGACCTCTCCGGGAAGATAGCTGAGTCGATGAAAGTAACCTTCAACGAAAGCCCCTTGATGCGGAGCCTGATCTGCAATCACCTGGTGAGTGATAATTCCAAGCCAGAACAAAACAAGCAGTATTGAACGAAAAATTTTCATGCTGTTGAACTCCTGTTTGTCAAACCGAAGAATAAAAATGCTAACCAGTCTTGCCAATACCGACGTAGACTCCGTCGTGCCTCAGCGAAACAGAGACTAACATAAAATGTCGGGGCAATTACCAGCCAACAGCATTCGCCTCAGGCAGATGCCCTGACACCGACCAATGTTTTGGGGAGACGCACCTTCGGAAATAGCTGTTTGCAGACATCGGCATCCATTCCAAATTCACGTCGCCATCCACAGGCGGGTGGGAGCATTTCTTGATTTCGCTCGCTCCCAAACGCTCGATCTTGCCAATTTGTCCACTGCTGCATGTCGCCGAGCTGATGAGGGTTTATCAAAAGTCCGATAAATCCCAGAGTTTCTACGACATAGGAATTGTCATACTTGTCAGTACCGAGTGCAGGTTTCAGCAGCTTGGCAAGTTGGCTTCCGGTTGTGCGAGGTGGAGCTTTGTCAATGATCTTTAGCATCTGCTCCAATCGCTGCCAGTCTTCTTTGATGGGGGCTGGTGGCTGAGAATTTAGATACCACTCCAGGCAAATTGCGGAGTTAAATGGCTCGATAGATTCCCCTTTGCTGTAACCAACCAAACCACTTTCGGCAATGGAAAAGGCTTGGTAGACGGGTTTCCACTCTTGCTTCGCTTCCAACTCGCAAACTCGACATGATGGCGAATACATTTCCTTAAGGAATTCGGCTCGATGATTCGGAAGGTGACAGTACGTCGCATAAGCTTGCAGCGGCGCCCTCCATCGGCAATGTATCGGGTTGAGACCAGCAACAAATGTTCTCGCAAGAACTTCAACATCACATTTCGGTACGACTTTTCGAATTCGCTTGACGGCCTCAGCGTGGGTGTAACGCCATGAAAGCTGTGGATCGAGACCGGCATCGTGTGCGATTGCTTGATCTACCTTGAAAGAATCTGGATAGACGCCGCTCGCTGCCCGAGAGATCGCCTTGCGTTCTTTCGCCTTCAGGCTGTCGAAGAGGTCGAGTGCCTTACAAAATTCAGAAAACGCTTGAGTATGAGTCATAGCTTTTTACAAAAACCTGAAAGAGGCAGAAAAAATCTTAAATCAGTCGTTAATGGGGTGTTCTCCCGAAATTCTCTGTAGTACAGGGAAGAGATGTCAAGTACCTAGCGGCAGAGTTCGTTTCTTCAAGTGCCGTTAGTTACTCTACTCGATTTAATGGTGTCACTAATTCTACAATGTGTCCATCGAAATCTTTGACGACAGCTCGTCGTCCCCATTCAGTATCAGTTGCCTCAACCACGATTGTCGCATCGATTTCGCTTAGCAATGCAACGACGACATCAACTTCCGCAACATTGAATCCGAACCGAGTGTTGGTTGTAGCTTTTTCTTCGTTTCGTTGTGGGTAAATTTCGAAGACGAAACCGCAATTCTCAGAAGCGTAGTGTTCCGGTCCTTTGCCATGTGCATGTCGTTCAAACAAGATACCCATCTGTTGGTAGAAAGCCACCGCGCGATCAATGTCGGGTGATCGAATCACAAGCAAGTTAACAAAGGGCGGAGCAGCGAACATTCTTGAACCAAACAACAACGGGTGAATGTGGATAATTTGCCATGGTAGAATATCGAATTGCAAAAACTCATCGTAGCAAATTGCCCACAGAGCGAATGACGGGCTGCGTATCAGTTTCTGTCGGCAGCCTGATGGTCACTTAACCTCAATTGGAAGCAGAAGAACAGTCTGACCACAGCCGCTGGTCCGTCGAGGGGATCCTACATTGCTGAAATCGGTACGGCTCGCAGAGTACGTGGCACACACAAGTAAACCAGACTACTGGACTGTCACAGTTAATAATGAGGGTTGAGCTATTGAACTAGAGCGACAACGGAGCGGTCAATCACGATACCAACTCCCAAATTAAAGTCTGACAATCGCCACACCCGGATGGTCAATATAACGGTTATTGAATTTGCTGCACTGGCTGACGAATTTCTTTGACCTGTTTCAGCAATCCAATTCCCTCGTATTCGATACCGAGCGCAGCCATTGATTCTGGATCAAAGAGATTGCGACCATCGAGGATCACGGGTGATTTCATCAATGAGCAGGCAGCTTGGTAGTTGGCTTTCCGGTATTGATCCCACTCCGTCAAAATGCAGAGTGCTTCAGCCCCTTGGCATGTTTCGTATTGTTCTTGGCAATATGCAATACGATCACCATAAAGTGCTT
Source organism: Planctomicrobium sp. (assembly GCA_018659505.1). Classification (GTDB taxonomy): domain Bacteria; phylum Planctomycetota; class Planctomycetia; order Planctomycetales; family Planctomycetaceae; genus Thalassoglobus. The sequence continues at coordinate 2,629 of JABJMI010000577.1, read as the reverse complement.
TGACGTTTTCCATCGCCACCGGATCATGCACGCGGACTTTGGCACCGATATCAAGCAGATGATCGATCAGCACTAACGCGGGGGCTTCACGAATGTCATCGGTTTCAGGCTTGAAAGCCAACCCCCAAATCGCAACTGTTCGACCAGCCAAGTCGCAATCAAAGTGATCCAAAAGTTTTTGAAACAGTACACTTTTCTGCTGAGTGTTCGTTTCGTCAACGGACTTGAGGATCCGTGTGTTGAAGCCATGTTGACCAGCAATCGATGACAGTGCTCGAACATCCTTGGGAAAACACGATCCGCCGTAGCCCACTCCAGGTTGAAAGAATGAAAATCCAATCCGCTGATCGTGTCCAATCCCCTGACGAACATCATTAATGTCAGCTCCGATCAGCTCGCATAAATTCGCCATCTCATTGATAAAGCTGATCTTTGTAGCAAGCACGCAGTTGGCTGTGTACTTCACCATTTCCGCACTTTCAATTCCCATTGAAATGAATGGTTGGGAATCACTTAGGAATGGCTGATACAACTCTTCCAGCAGATCTGCTGCTGCTTGTTCATCAACCCCGACAACAACACGATCCGGGTGCGTGAAGTCATCAATAGCGACTCCTTCTTTGAGAAATTCAGGATTCGAAGCGGAATAGAATGTCGTCTCTGTCAGCTTCTCAATCCAGCCTCGCACCTGGCGATTCGTTCCAATAGGGACAGTACTTTTACAAACAACAACAGTACCTGAAGCAAGATGAGGAGCCATTTGCTCTGCGGCACTGCGAACAAACTTTAGGTCTGCGGACCCATCATGATCTTGCGGAGTTCCGACACAAATAAAGACGACCTGAGCAGAAGCAATCGCTTGAGCGTAGTCGGTCGTAAACCGTAACCGCGTGGCTGCAACATTCTTGCTGACCAATTCCTCTAGTCCCGGCTCATAAATTGGGATATCACCACGATTCAGCATGTCGATTTTGGACTGATCGACATCAAGGCAGGTCACCTCATTGCCTGCATTTGCAAAGCAAGTTCCGGAGACAAGTCCCACATACCCAGTTCCGATCATCGTGATTTTCATGCTATTTCCCTTATGAATAAAACTCTCAGTCTATTCCATTTAACGTACACGACACGTTACGAGGAGGGGTAGAAAATCAATGAAAATTGATAGAATCCCGGATGACGCATTTCAATTGAGCAATTCAATGGAACTGTTCCGACATGTTGCAAAAAAACGACGCGATCAAGAATTAGACGTCCACAGGGCGAATGACGTGCTGCCTATCTATCCCTGTCGCCAATTCAATTAGCCTCCGGTGATCCACCGGGGGCACAAGCTACGATTGACGGTCCCCTTCAAATTCAACTTCCGCTTAGCTGTTGATGACTTATAGATCGAGTGTTGCACTGTGAACGACCTCTCGGGAACGCTCGTCCCCGGGTGGATCACCCGGGGCTAATTGCTGGGTTATATTCATCCTGAAATAGCCCACCGTGACTATTAGCGGTTGACTTAGTGAAGTAGGACCGGTTCCGCCGGTCGACGATTCGTTGAGTTGTGTCCGGTAAAACCGGACCTACGGCACTTTGCTTGTAACTCAAATGCAAAGTTCAAGCTTTCCATGCCATAACAAATTGCGTATCCTGAATTTGACCCATTGAGAGGTTTTTCCTCTTTGTTCGCTAACTTACGGGTCAGTTCAAGCTAGTTAATCGCTAGATGCGAAGGAGCTAGAGGCCATGGTTACCATCGATGCAATCCTTCAAAAATCGCAGGTACTTTCAATACCGACACCAAGTTGGCTAGGAGATAACCCATCCATTCAAGTAAGCAGAGCGAACCAACTTCTGGGTACTTGGGATGCTCTTACTAAGTACCGTAAAAAGAACTACCACAATTATGGTAAGCAATCTGGCATGGAATCTTGGCAAGCCCATCATATTTTTGAGGATAGAGAACTCGATTATCTTGGTGTTAGAGAAAAGTTCCCACCCAAATCGGAATGTCTTTGCGTTCTCATTCCGCAACCAGCCCACGTTCGGATCAACTCAATCTTTATACAACACACGCGGCGTCACAGGAATGTCTCTGGAATACTTGAGGGATATCGGTTCGCTCACTCCGTGCTCGGTGATTACACTGGGGCTAAATCAGACAGTGTAGCGCAAGAACTCGATCAGATTATTCGTGCCGCCTTCCACTGCGCGGGTCTTATCAAGTAACCAGTTCTGGTAGGTCAAGCTCCTGACTGCCTTTCTAACACCTCAGCGAAGTACCCACCAGGATTGTGCTCGATCAATCAAGCGACGGAACCAGACGTATCCAATTGGTGTTTGACCGCATTCGATTCGATACTGGATCGACGTGCCGGGGCGAACGTCTGGGATTGATTCTCTATCAACATGTGCGTAGATCGTCAGGGTGGTTCCGTTGATGCTGTCTGTTTCGAGTTGTGGTGAGACCTCAGTGATCTTTCCTGGCTTTGAAGTTTCCAGTGCGTCAGCTGATAGGAAAGTCAGCTTTGCGGAACCTTGCTCAATTGCTTGTGTGACCGGACCGGTGTCGCGGTAGTCGATGTGCAGTCGTGCTTTCCAGTCTCCGGACAACCGAGCGACACTCAGCAGACGATCC
>JABJMI010000236.1 GCA_018659505.1 Planctomicrobium sp. | reverse complement strand
GCTGCGTTTAATCAAACAAAAAGTGTCGATTTGCAAATCTGTGCCAGTCGACTCTCTCGCCAGTTGTTAGATGAGATCCCTGCTGAGAAATACATCGGTAAGGTACATATTGAAGAACTCGATCCAGCACTTGCTCGTGAGATATTGATTTCCATTCGTGAACGAGACCTCCCAGCAGAAGGTGAAGTCTGGGCCGGGCTGGCACTCAAATACGATGGGAAAGACCGTTGGTATCTTGAAGCTCTCGGAATTGCTGCTGAAGGACACTGGGACGAGTTCCTCGCGAAATGGCAGGCAATGGGTGGTGATCAAAACTCAAAGGCAGGTCGAGACATTATCTGGCGTTCAAGAGGTTCGAACACTTCTGAATTACTAGTAGAGTTGATCGCTAATTCCAAAGACTATACAGCGGAACTGCCAAGACTGTTCCGTGCATTGGATTTCCAAAAAAGTGATCGCAAGAACGATTTCATGCTGCAGCTTGCATTCAATCAGATCAACGATTTAAGTGTTGAAGATCTGGCTTATGTACGTGCGGAAGCGTTAAATCGATTGCAAGGTTTTGATCTCTCAACGAAGCCTGAGTATCTGGCTGCCCTGAGCAAAGCACTTAATGCCAATAAGGGGACAGCACAATTTATCAATTTAGTAGACAAATTCAGTGTTACAGAACAGTATCCGGAGTTATTGAGATTAGCTCAGGCCAAACCTGTTTCTCAAATTGCAGTCGAGGCAATCTCGGTTCTCTACGACAAAAAACAATACAACCTGATCATGCAGGCAATTTCCAGCGATGATCGAGAGGCTGTTGAAAGTACATTCTCTGCTCTATCGACTGCTGCTGAGGGACGAAGTAATGGTCCATTAACGACACTCATAAAAAATGAAGATCGTCCGCTTTGGGCGCGTCGCGGTGCGGTGAAAGCACTCGGTGCATCTCTTCCAGGGGCGAAAAAACTGCTAGAGATGGCATCCAAAAATAAGTATGCCCCACAACTCAAAGATGTTTTGGCAGTCACTCTGAACAGTGCTAAATGGAAAGAGATCACCGATCCGACTGCGAAACTATTTCCACCTCCAGCAGGGAAAGAAAACAAACCCATTCCATCAATGGTAGAGCTTCTCAAACTAAAGGGAAGTGTTGCCAACGGACGTGTGGTTTATAATACGACCGGAACCTGTAGCAAATGCCACAAGGTGAATGGCATTGGTCAGGATGTCGGACCAGACCTTTCAGAAATCGGCAAGAAACTGAGCCGACCAGCGATGTTCGAATCGATTCTGTATCCCTCTGCGGGGATCAGCCATAACTACGAAAACTGGCTGGTCATCACAGACGAGGGACAAAGTTACAGCGGACTGTTAGTTAGCGATACGGATTCTGAATTCAAGCTGAAAGATGAAAAAGGAATCGTCCGCACAATTCCAACCAGCTCTATCGAAGCTAAAAAGAAGCAAGACATCTCACTGATGCCTGCCGATCTTCAGAAACTGCTCACAGTCCAGGAATTAGTTGATACCGTAGACTATCTCCAAACATTAAAGATGAAGCGTTAAGCAGTTGACGGAGTCACAAAAAAACCTGCTGAGCGTCTGCTGCTCAGCAGGTTTTTTGCTTTGGAGTTACGTACTTCCAAGGCAAAAGAATGATTTGGTTTCAGTTTCTAAATTTCTTGATCACACTCTGTGACCAACTGACTGCTGTTCCCTGCATTGGCGGATAAACTGGTTTGCGAATTGGTCTCGGATTGAAAGCACTCGTGTCGAGTGTCGCAGGAGGTGGTGGTGGAATCTCTTCATCTAATTCAATTACAGGTAGCGGATCATGAACGTCATTATCAAATTGTGGAGTTGGAGAGTAGTTATTGACACGACTCTCTAACTTCTGTTGGGAAAGACAGGGACTTGTAAGATAAGACGTCTGTTTTCCTCGTACGGTAGAACAACCACTTGATACTACAATCGTGAATGCCAACGTAGTGAATAACAGCCTGTTCATTAATCTCTCCATGTCTCTCGTCTTTTCCAATTTGACATCGCAGGTGATTTATGACGGCTCACGAATCCAATTTCTGCGGTCTCCAATGTCTTCCAGATTGAGTTGACGCAATGCTCAATTCAGGAATTCTTAGGTTTCATCGAACCGATGGTCTGTAATTAGCAAGTTGAAATTTCGTATTTCCGGCAGAATTTGCGACATCATTGCTTCTTGTTCAGCCAATGACGCCGAGATGAAATACTCAAGTTCTAGGGTTTTCGGCAGATATTGCGATATTGACTACAAATTCAATTTGACCATGCAGTAAACTGACCTTTGCGAATTATCTGAAATATCTTAAATAAGATTCAAGATTCCCCTCCCCAATGCCGAAGGCGTCCGCCTTTTGGTTTTCAAATCTCCCTTCAGATACTCAACAGGACTTTGTGATGCCGCGCCCCACGTCGTCTCATCGGACGGTGCATGTCCCGGTCATGTTACATGAAGTTCTGGATCAACTTGCCATTGAACCTAACCTGACAATCCTTGATGGAACACTTGGAGCAGGTGGGCATAGTTCGCACATCCTCAAAGCCATGAACACACAAGGTCGACTTATTGGACTTGATCGCGATCAATCGATGATTGATCGCGCTTCACAAATTGTGAATGGTCCAAATGTTTCACTGCATCAGGCGAGTTACGCACAAATAGTTCCAATACTTGACTCCTTAGAGATTCCACAGTTTGATCGAGTGCTCCTTGATCTCGGACTCTCTTCTGATCAACTCGCAGATGCGAACAGAGGTTTCGGATTCGACACTTCTGGGACTCTCGATATGAGATTCGATGAGACTGAGGGACAATCCGCTGCTGATTTTTTACAAAGCGCATCAGAGGCAGAAATCGAAGCTGTTTTATCGAATTATGGCGAAGAAAAAGCAG
>JABJMI010000239.1 GCA_018659505.1 Planctomicrobium sp. | reverse complement strand
GTGTTCCATTGATGCTCTGGGCGATCAATGCCCTTGAGCAGAAACGCTGGAAGCAAATGGTCGTCGCATTTTTGCTGGCATTGGCATGTAAGGAGGACTACGCCATTGTTATCGCTCCACTTGGTCTTTGGGCGATGTGGAATGAATGGAGCAACTCGCGAAAAAAGTCTGCGCAGGCAGAAAAGAAAACGTACTGGATCGGAATCAGCATCGCTTGCATAGCAACAGCTTATCTTCTGTTTGTTGTGAAAATTGGAATCCCATGGTTTCGCAGCGGAGAGACGGTCCACTACGCCCGCTACTTTGAAGAGTTCGGAAGGACGCCGACAGAAATCGTGGTCACGATGATCACTTCTCCTCAGCTATTGTTCGGAAAACTGGTGACGTTTGGTTCCATTCTCTATTTCCTGAGAGTGCTTTTCCCAGTCGGGATGCCGCTGCGAGGCTGGTCTCAGTTGCTGGTGGGGGCTCCGTTGTTCGTGCTGCTATGTCTGAACACAATCGCGATGCAACCGCCGATTGGTCCGTATCATCACTTTCATGCACCGCTTGTTCCTATCGTGATCTGGGCTGCTTGTGCCTCGTTGAGTCATTCGAATGGAGTCTCAAAAACAGAAACGAGCAGCCCACGAAATAGAGCCTGGTGGATTTTCAGTTGCGCACTGTTCACTTCAATTCTCTTCAGCTATTCACCGCTCAGCATTCGCTTCTGGGATCCTGGGCATGAGATGTACTGGCGAAATCAATACGTGATGGATGAACGAGCGAAACAATTTAAAAACGTCATCGAGCAAATCCCAGTAACTTCCCGCGTTGCATCAACTGATTATGTACATTCACGGCTAACTCATCACGAACGCTCATACGACTACAGCGACTACCCACGAGCAGTCGCGAACTACGAAGATAAAGTCCCCGATGATACGGAGTACATCGTCATCGACCATCGCCACAAACACAGCGTTGGTAAGTATGATGATTTACAGATGATTCGTGAGTTGCAGGAGGCTCACGATCAGTGGGAGGTCTTATCAGATCGAACAAATGGTTACTTCACCATTTTGAAACGTCGCTAAATGCAAGAATCAAGTATTGTCTGAACCTCATTAAAGGACCACGGAGAACACTGAGTAAATCTGAATGGACCTAGAGAAAAAGAGAACGCGGATCGCCACGGATTCTCACAGATCAAAGAAAGTTGAATGAGAACGTCCTATTTATCTGTGGAAATCAGCATCATCGGCGAGAATCTGCGTTCTAAAAAACAGAAGATAAGATGACCATGGTGGTGGATTCGCTTCAACATAATAAAAAAATTCTCGCTGACCTCTTTGCCATTAGTAGGTTGCTACCATGAGTCATTTAGTAGTTGAGGCAAGCTCAAAGGCTTTGAATCAGTTCATCTTCAGGAAAGATTTCTTTCATCAACTCGGCAAGTTGCTTCTCGACCGGATCGAATTCGCCACCCGAGAGGCTTTTTCCATTCTTGTAAACTTGGACTTGCGAACATCCAAAACAGAAGAGCAGATCGACGTGGTTCTCACCTTTTTGGAATTCAATTCTTACCCCGTAGTCCGGCGCGCAGCCTTTAGCGACATCGAAGATGTAACTTTCTTTAGAAAGTATTAGTTTCGACAACTTGGTCTTTTGGGATGCTGTCAGTTCAATCGGTCCCAGTCGCATCTTGTAGTTTTCTACCGACTCTTGGTGATAACTTTTCTGTGGAAGAAGGTAACCTGAGACGATTTCTGCATTGTTGATGACATCAACCACATCCTGTCCGCCAAGCAGTTCGACGACACTTTTAGAGACGCTTTGCTCGGGTTGGGATTCTTTAACTTCTGAAGACGAGCAACCGGCAAATAATAGAAAAAGCGAGTAGTAGTATCGTTTATTTAAGTCGCTGATTTTCCGTAACATCAGGCACTCCTTTGTGAATCTTCATTGGTTGTGTCTGAACGAGACTTGAAAAATTGTTTTATTCAATTTGAGTTCTCTGCCTCGAAACCATACGAGCAGACCGTTAGCATGTGAAGAGAACGAAATTCCTGCCTGAAGTATAGCAACAATGAAACAGATAATTCATTCACAACTTTTTCTTCTTGGCATCATTACTCTCGTAGGGTTGTCAACTTTAAGTTCGTTGCGTGCACAGGATTCCGATGCTCAAAAAAGTGTCTATCTGATCGGGAATTCACTGACTTGGGATACAGTCCCTTCACGATTGGAAGAAGACGTGCAATGGCATGTCGATTGTGGAAAGAGTTTAAAGTTCATTTATGAACACCCTGGAATGCCGTGTGTAAAAAACTCGACGTTATGGACCGAGGCACTCAAGGCTAAAAAATACGATATTGTCTCTGTCCAACCACATTATGGGACAACCTTGGAAGAAGATGTTCAGACCATCTCGAAATGGATTGAGATGCAACCGCAGGCGATCTTCATTATTCATACCGGTTGGGCACGAAGTGCGACACTGACAGAAGAGTATTTCGCGGAAGAACCAGCTAAGAAGATGTCTCATCAACCTGCTTATATTCGAGCGTTGATCACCCAGCTAAAACAAAAACATCCTGAAACAGAATTTCGCACGACTCACGCCATGCGGCTCTTGATCGAACTCAAGAAAGGCATCGATGCTGAAAGTGTACCGCTGAGTGCCGTTGAGGATGTCTACCGCGATGCGATTCATATGACGCTCACCGGTGGACGCTACCTGATGCACAATGCGATGCGAGAAACCATTGGTCAAAAGCGAACAAGCATCGGTTTCGAAAAAGTTCCAGATGACTTGCGAGTTGTGTTAGACAAGCTGCTCGATCAACGAACAACTTGGGACATTGCCGGTCCTGCAAAGAAAGCCCAAGCACAGTGACAGACGAAATCGACCAAGTCCGTTCCTCCTGGGATTCCAAAGCGAAGGACTGGCAAGCTCAGGTTGGTGAACAGGGAGATTGGAACCGAAGACTTTGCTCCGATCCTGTTCTGTTCGAATTACTAGGTAAGGTCAGGCACAAATCAATCCTGGATGCTGGTTGCGGAACTGGATATCTGACGGACAAACTCGAACGAATGGGCGCCGATGTTGTCGGAGTTGACCTCTCTCCGGAGATGATTCGGACCGCTCAACAGTATTATCCAGATCACGATTTCCGAGTCGATGACTGTTCCAGATTATCGACAATCGAAGACGGCGATATGGATGTGGTTGTCTCGAATTATGTTCTCATGGATACCCCTGATCTCTCGGCAGCGGTCGGTTCAATTCATCGAGTCCTCCGTCCTGGAGGGACCGCGGTCGTTGTATTTTCTCATCCAAGTTTTCCTCAGACGTCAGCGAAGGTGAGCGCGGATCAAACCGTGTCATACGATTGGAAGCATC
>JABJMI010000240.1 GCA_018659505.1 Planctomicrobium sp. | reverse complement strand
AGTTGTAAGACGGTATCAATCGTGAGTGCGACTGTTTTTCCGTTCTCTGGAGGCTGAGTCACTTCTTCAAGAATTTCAAGAACATTTCCGCGAGCGTCTCTCACAAATTGTCTTTTCCCATCAGTGCCTGTTAGATATTTGTTGAAAGACTGCTCTGCTCCGCCTCGTCCAATTCCGTCAATATCTCGAAGTCCGATCACATGGGCAGCGAGAGAATCTTGTGGATAGAAGCGTTTGAATTCCTGACGTAAATGAACTTGATCTTTGGGCAGTCCCAGCTTCAGAATCATTTCGCCTTGTTCAGGAGTTAAATGACGTTTGATCCACAGGAACTGACGCTTGCGATTTTTCTCAATCTTGCTGATGAATTTCTGCTCATCTAACTCGAAAACTTCAGAGAGTTTCGCCGCGACCTGACTCGGTTCAGAAATTCGACTTGGATTCACATATAAGCTGGGAACACTGATCGTCGTCGCGAGCAGTCGTCCTTTGCGATCAAGAATATCACCCGGACGAGCGGAGATTGTCTCGTGGCTGACCTGTTGCCGAAGAGCACGAGAAGCGAAGACTTCCTGCGAGAAATATTGAACATGTAACAGTCTCGCAGCGAGAACAGACCAGATCACTAAGACGCACAACTGCACAAATTGAGAACGACGATTTTTTACAAGTGGTGCTTCAGAGGTCATGAGAGTTGGATGCGTTTTCGATTATCGATTGAAACGACTGATAACGACATGTGCTATTCAGTCGACGCATCCCTGCGAAGTCTCCATTCCAGTAACGGAGGAGGCGAGTTGTCTGATTTGTCCTTGGGGAACTGTTCCTTGGTTCTCACCAAGTAATTTTCTTTCAAATTCCAATCACGAATCAATCTGGGGGGGGCACCAAGTTGCTGCGTTTTCAAAAAGAGTCGACTTCTCTGTTCTTCCAGGTTGTGGAGTTCGTAATGTTGTTGACTGACGATACTTTTCAGCTTCAGGTTCTGCTTCTCCAGGTTCATCCCGTAGATTGAGATGCCTGTTAAAATTGCCAATGTTGCAATGAAACGGAAGAACATAGGAAACTGAACTTAAAATAGAATCGTACTTCTATTTCATCGACATTATTGAACAGTCGGAGCGAGGCTGACTTGGCTGGCATCGTGGGGAAGACGCAAAACCATCCCGATTTTCAGGGTATTTCCGTCCCTGAGGATGTCTCGATTCATCCCGACAATCTGCGACCAGCGAGCCGTTCTTCCCAGGTGGTTTTCAGCGATTTCAGTTAATGTGTCACCTTTACCGATTCGGTAAAATGGTTGGTTGTTTGGACCGACAAAATATCCCGACTCAAGAAGTGATTCGGGAGAGGGGTGAACATCGATAATGCCTGCCATTTTCGGATAGCGTTGTTCAAGAACATCAGTCGATGGCACTAGCACAAACATGCCGGGCTTCATTCGATCAGGACGAGGAATACGATGTTTATTGTATTCTGCCAACGCTGCAAAGTAGCGAGCTGTTCCGAAGTGCTGACGTGAAATCGTCCAGTAATTTTCACCCGACTGAACTTCGTGAACATCTTCTTGAGCAGGAGGTCTTGCGGATTTATTGATGTTATTCGAATTAGTTAGCGGAGCAGGTCGAGATATTGGAGGATCGTAAGTCGTTTGAGTTTGAATCGGTGAAAGTGGCTGTTGTGACGGTGCGAAAGCATTTATAGCTGGCGCAGGAACAGGTCTTTGCGTCTCAATCGAGTTCCCGAAAGGTGCAGGTTGAGGAGAGTCAATCGCAGGAATTTCAAGATTATCATTCGGAAATGCGTTAGGTGATTCTTTTGTCGATTGAGGAGTTTCTGCTGGGTTTTCAAAGACTGAGGACTTAGGAGGTGACATCCTTGGCGTTGTGGCGTCTTCCGGAAATGGACTGATTGCCGGGATGTCCGGATTGAGTAATCCTGGCTCGGTATTTTGAGCTTGAGTGACTTGTTGGTCGCGGATGATTGGTCTTCGCTGAGAAAGTGTTTTCTGTGGCTGCGGAGATTGCAATCCCCGAGTTGGTGTCGAAGCAATCGGCAACGGTTCGGTCAGTGTTGGTTGCTTTGGGGTTGGTTGCTTTTGGATTGGGGCTAGATTCAAGGTGTTTGGTGCGGGCAGAGATGTCACCACAGTCGTCGCTGCGGATGTAGAAGCTTCCAAACTTTGGGTTTCTT
>JABJMI010000611.1 GCA_018659505.1 Planctomicrobium sp. | reverse complement strand
GATTGTCTTTGAGGTCTTCCACAGGCTTGCCAGCGATTTTTCCGCGATTCACAAAGAAGCGACCTTCAGTCCCTTCGAAGAGGATGCCATTGTCGCCTTCGTTGGTGATCAACAATTCGATGTCGTTCGGCATATCTGCCTGAATGTTATACTCGGTTGCGATGTTGTAGCGGTCGTGGACGGTCGGATGACCATCTTTGTACTCAACAGGCAGTTTGTAGTTGAGCGGCGTCACTTTACTCGGCCCAGTGTCGCCGGCACCAATTGCCCAGCAAGCAATATCGACATGGTGAGCACCCCAGTCAGTCAGCTTGCCGCCAGAATATTCGTGCCAACTGCGGAACGCGTAGTGGCAGTTGCTGTAAAGTGGCACACCGCCACCATAACCCTGACGCATTTCAGGCAATGCTCGGTAATCAACTTTCTTAGCTGGTCCAAGCCAGAAGTCCCAATCGAGACCTTCCGGGACTGGAGCAACCGGTAATTCGGGTGATGCTCCGAATCCGCCAATCCCGCAGGTCACCTTTTCTACTTTTCCAATACGTCCAGCTCGTACAAGTGCAATCGCTTGCAAGAAGCGTTGTCCAGATTCGGTTCGCTGCATCGTTCCGACTTGGAAGACTCGTCCCGTTTCCTTGACGACTTTTTCAATCAACTTCCCTTCATCAATTGTCAGCGTCAGCGGTTTTTCGCAATAGACGTCTTTGCCAGCATACATCGCTTCGACTGCGATTTTTGTATGCCAGTGATCGGGCGTCGCAATCATGACTGCATCGATATCTTTACGATCCAGCACTTTGCGATAGTCTTTGTAAGAATCAGGTTTCTTGCCCTGGGCTTTTTCAACCTTCTCGACATTCGCACCCAGCACATTGGCGTCGACGTCAGCGAGTGCCGCGAAGTCAGCGAACTTGAACGACTTACTGGTGATCGTCCAACCCTGGTTCCGCAGACCAATGGTCGCAAAGACCGGACGATCATTCGCAGCCTGATATCCAAAGGCTCTGTTTGGCGATGGGAGCAGAACCGCTGCCGTGCTTGCGGCAGCCATACTCTGTAAAAACTGCCGACGTGTTGTTTCAGGTGAGCGAGGCATAAGTGATGTCCTTTATAGTTTCAATTTAACATATCGTTTGAATGAGTTTCACAATCATATAAGAGTACGCAATTCACCTCGCGGGAGTCCACCGATTGATCACATTTGTTGTCGAAGAATTGCCAGCAAAAGTTCAATGGAGCGAACTACTTCGCTACTTAAAAAGACAACGCAAAGACGCGAAGCCGCAAAGAAGTGGAAGTAACTTTGCATCTTTGCGCCTTTGCGTTAAAATCAAAGTGCAAAATCCTGAGGACTGCAATAATGTGAGTCATACTGTTTGCTTTCACTCAATCCGCTTCCAATGCGTCTCTCCCGAAGCATCGTACTTCTCAGTGACCGGATCATACCATTGCATCCGCGCTTCATGAGTAGAGAGGAAACGAATTTTTCCCTCGCTAAGTTCACCATCAATAAACTTATTACCTGTGAAGACATTCAAAACTCGTCGGACCAACAGATCTGCGCTATTCCTGGGCGAACGATTAGGGATAAGGTAAATTCTTCCGTTTTTAATCTTCCATTTCCCAAAAGAAGCTCCTTCACGTACTTCTGCTGGCTTCCCAATTGCCGCAGGAAACGTAGTCACATCTTTGAGGATCCAACTGCGATTCGAGTTGTAGGTCATGACTCTATTTGATGTTGCCCCGGTGGGAAATGACGCCGAATGTGTCCAGCGACCGACCAGCTTCTGCTCTTCGCTGTTAAGAGGCGGATTGAACCAGAACCAGCCAGCAATCGCGATGGCAACAACGATTGCCGACCTCTTCAGCCAAGTCTGTTTCCTGCTTTTTTGATTTGACTGAGGATCAGTCTCTGGAAGCAAGTCATTCTGTCCGCTTGCTTCAATCATGGTGGAGTTGTCACAATCAGTATTCATTCCCATAGCATCACATATAATTCATTCATATAAAAGAATAATTGTCACTTCGATTGATATAAACTGAAATGAAATATAACGACCTGATTGTACTTGTCCCTTGTCACAGCTTGGAAGATTTCCCAACGGAACTAGGTGAAGAACCGGCAGCCAGCTTGCTGAATGCGTTTTCGATTCTCTGGCATCCATCGTTACTTGCATCGACAGGTGCGTTTCCAAAATGGGAACGCTCGGATGAGTCGCTGGCTGTTGAGGCGGATCGACTGGTTGTTGTGCCGACTCCGTGTGATGAATGGGTTCCAGCGACATGGGTTGAGCGGGCAAGGCGCGAGGGTTGCGTTGTCATCTCTGGGGAACATGATCGCGAGAAAATGCTTCATCAGGCATTGGAGCCATTAGAACTCGAGCACGCTGTCGATTCCGAACTGGTCGCGGACTTTCTCGCATTGGGAACGGTCTACTTGCAAGTCGAGTTGCTGACGCGGCACATGCGAAACTTCAGCCATCTCGATGAAGCCCACATGCAGCGAGAAGCGGTCGCAGCGGCACAAGCGGCAATCAATCACGACATTGAAGCGACGAAAAAACATCTCAGCCATTGCTTCGAGATGTTACTCGAATGCCGCGAACGATTTTATCCGGTGACCTGCTATTTGATTGATCTCTGTTTGGTTAATCCAGACTTTGCAAATGAAGAACTCGCAGAACTCGTGCAGTCTTCGACACCTACGAATCTAATGGGGACTGTAGAAGACTGGGAGGCTATCACACAGAAAGACTCGGACTGGAAAGAAACAATCCAGGCAGCGATTAAGGCTGAAACTCTCGAACTGATTGGTGGAGAATACGAGGAATTACCGACGTCGCTGATGGCGTTGGACTCGACGCTGTGGCAACTCAAAAAAGGGCGTGCAAAGCTGAAGGAACTCTTCAATACCGAGCCAACAACTTGGGCAAGAAAGAAGTTTGGACTCGGCACTCAACTTCCACAAATACTTGATCGCTCAGGCTACAAATCAGGGCTACACTTCGTGATGGATGACGGCATCTATCCTGACGACGAACAGACTCTCATGCGTTGGGAAGGTCGTGATGGAACGGCAATCGACGCCTTCAGCCGGATTCCACTCGCAGCCGATAGTGCGAGTAGCTTTTTACGGTTGCCCATCCGTATGTCGGAATCGATGGACTACGACCATGTGGCAGCGGTCGTTTTCGCTCGCTGGCCAAAAATGCGAACTCCCTGGCTGGAAGATTTACGTCGAGCGAATGCCTACGCACCTGTGCTGGGTAAATTCGTCACGTTCAGCGAATTCTTTGAGACGTCTGATTCTCAGGGTCGCATGTCCGACTTTAAGGCAGACGGTTACTTTAGCTTGAACTTGATTCAATCTGTCGCCAAAGAAGAAAAGAACCCAATCAGCCGCTGGCTCGATTACTGGTCACGTCGTCGACGTTTCGAAACCGTCGACTGGACGAGAAAACTGACTACGTTACTCCGTACATCAGGCAACTTAACTTCAGATGCCGACGACCTCGAGACTCAAATTGAAGCAGCTGATTCGGACGCCGATGAAAAGACGATTTCAACGGCTGAAACAACATTGAAATCCGAAGAAGAATCAGCGAAACAAGACATCGCAGAACTTCTGACGAGTCGAGGAGAAGACGGCAAAGGCGTATTGATCGTGAACCCTCTTTCGTTCAAGAGGCAGGCGTGTGTTGAATGGACAAACGGGCAACCGGGAACCGACACTGGAATCATTCAACGGCAAATTGATTCCAACAGAAATGCTGCACTTGTTGAACTTCCACCCTGCGGGTTTCAATGGCTTTCAGCGAATGACGAGCAACCACAATCTCAGATCGGCAAGACTCCGCTCGCCGAAGAGCTAACTTTACGGAACGAACATTTTCAAGTCTCGCTCAGCGACGTCACCGGCGGCATTGCCCGTATCTCAACTTACAAGCGCAGCCCCAACCGCGTCAGCCAACAAATCGCATTTCGCTTCCCACAAGAGCGATCTGTGACCACAGGTGAAGGCGATGACCAACAAGTCTTCAAGACATTCTATTCGCTCATGCAAATGCGTGAATCGAAAGTCCTCTCGGCTGGTCCTCTGATCGGAGAGATTGAAACAATTGGCGATCTCATCGATGGTCAAAGCAATTCTGTTGTGGCAACCTATCGACAAGTCACGCGAGTTGTTCGCGGTCGTCCGAATGTCGAAGTTGAAATCGAACTCGACACGAAGAAAACACCTTCTGGAGATCCTTGGACGAATTACATCGGTTGCCGGTTCGCCTGGAAGCATACAACTGCTTCGCTCACCGCTTCCATGCAGCAGGGAGCAGCACCCAACAACCGCCAGCGACTTGAGTCTCCCCAGTTTCTTGAGATCGCTGATGATGACTTCCGCACAACAATCGTCACCCCCGGATTGCCGTTTCATAGAAAAACAGGCGACCGCATGATCGATACGTTATTGATCACCGAAGGAGAAACACGCCGCAAGTTCGAATTCAGTATCGCTGTCGATACGAAGTATCCCATGCAGGCACATCTGGATGCCTACTCGCCCCCTTTGGTCATACCAACAGAACATGCTCCCCCAGCTGGTGGTCAACAAGGCTGGCTCTTTTACGTTGGAGCAGCGAACGTCTTACTGACTCGCATCCTGCCATTGTGCAGCGATACCGACAAGAAGGGATTCGTCGTACGACTCCTAGAAACAGAAGGGCGTACGAAAACCTTCCCGCTCAAATGTTTCAGAACTCCCACAACAGCCAGACAAATCGACTTCAACAGCGAATCGGTTCACACACTCACTGTTCAAGATGATCAAATTACTGTGGAGATCGCACCGTACGAGATCTGCGATGTGGAAGTGATGTTTGATTGAATTTCGCACGTGCTTGTACGACGAACCAAGCATAATACATATACAAGCACGACGCGCAAGCGAGTGAGTGAGCGGTGTGTTAATTTCAAAACTCACTGGCTGGCGCCACGTGCTTGTATGGGAGACGAGCTTTGACGACGTTAGCACAGCATCATTAACGGATACCAACTGACAGCATGGGGGATCCTGTGAACGAACGCAAATTTAACGCCGGTGAGCCGTTGGCATACTTCATCACCTGGACATGCTATGGGACTTGGCTATCTGGTGACGAACGTGGATCGTGGAAAAGAGGCGAATGGCAGTCACCGAACAGTGTGTTCCGTGAAATGGCTGCC
Organism: Planctomicrobium sp.; assembly: GCA_018659505.1. Lineage (GTDB taxonomy): Bacteria > Planctomycetota > Planctomycetia > Planctomycetales > Planctomycetaceae > Thalassoglobus. The sequence continues at coordinate 3,301 of JABJMI010000611.1, read as the reverse complement.
GCAGAAGAGAAGGAGACGCCGTTTTATTTGCAACTCGATGACCGAAATATCGTAAGTCAAACTATTTCGAAACATTGTGAAATCCGGAATTGGACCCTCTGGACAGAGAGCATTCGAACCAATCATGTGCATCTTGTCGTTACCGCACCCGGTTACCAGCCTGAAGTCGTGTCTGAGCAATTCAAAGCGTGGTGTACCCGAAAACTCAAGCCTACACATTCTGATCGCAAGCGCTTCTGGACTGAGGGAGCCAGCCGACGATGGATCAATCATGAAGAGGATCTTGATGCAGTGATTCAATACGTGAATGAAGCACAGGACCGCAAGCAACGGGATGACTGATCAAAAGAAACTCACTGGCTGGCGCCACGTGCTCGTATGACGAACCAAGCATAATACATATACAAGCACGACGCGCAAGCGAGTGAGCCGTGAATTGATTTTGAAATCCACTGGCTGGCGCCACGAGCTTGTATGTGAAACTATTAAGCTCAAACAACTGGTCGTCTCAATTCTTGCTTTGCAGCTTGGTACGAGCGTTTTCTTTCTCGGTTGATAGCCATTTTGACGTCGGCTTCTGCGAGACCGGTTTGGCTGGCGAATCGTTGAAGGAGTTTCTTTTCCTGGCGAGTGATTTGACCGTCGGCAAGGACGACGTGAATAAGTTGTTCGAGATACGATGAGGCTTGACGAGGATCACTGGGAGTCGGAATGTTGGTAACTTTGCTGGCTGCCTGTTTGATGATTTGATCGATCTGCTCTTTCTGATAATTTCGATGAGCCCCCAATCGGTACAACGCTTGCTTTTCTGAGGATGAGAACTGACCGTCGATCATCATCACTTTCGCCAACACTGCCAGCGACAAACCGCTGTCGGCATGATGATCATTCGTGTTCCCTGACCATTCATCTTTGGCTACTGGGATTGGTTGTAGTTTCTGGTAAGCCAACGAAGCTGAGTACGGGACGATATCGTCGAGCACCCAGTCAAACTTGCCTGTGTTGAGGACGGCTCCACAGTAGACACATGCACCCTCTTTATTCACATTGATCGGCGCCCCACAATTCGAGCAACCAGCAGAAGTGAAAGATGCCTCTCCGGAACTGCTAACTCCATGCTCGCGGACCAAGACGTAAACGTGAGTGTAAATGGCTTGATCTCTTAAAGTGCGAAATTTCTTCCTTTTGAGTCTCTCGACAAACTTCCCTGACCAGCGAACTTTGACACGTATGATATCTGGCTTGGTATCACTACCAAGTTGAGCATCTATGATCTCGACCTTCCCGACTGCCGGGTCTTTCCAGAACTCGGTGGCATGCAGCTTCTGCGAGAAGTCAGGTTTGTATTTAGGTGAGACGACCGGCTCGGCGTATTTAATATCGTTGTAGAACTCGGCAGCTTTTAATCTCCAGAACATTACAGATGCCCGATCTTCGATGTGCTGTACATTGAAACCGGGATCGTTCTCCATAATCTGAGGGATACCGGGCAGCATCTCTTCATGTTCAGGAACATTCCATTCCTGTTCTTGAGTGATCTCTGCTAGCACCCAGTCGTACTCTCCCGAGTTGACTTGCGCACCACAGTTCTGGCATTCCGCTCGATCAACCACTTCTAACTGAGCGGCACAACGCGGGCAATTCCCTTCAATCGCTCCTTCGCCACTTAACGACTTGGTTCCCGGTCGACGATGGAAGGACCAATATTCAACGAATCGACTATTCGCTTTATTTCCGACAGGTTTGCCAGTCTTCAAATCAATATTTTGGTCAACCGCAGAGGCTTCCACCTGAACGTGAATCGTGTCGAAGTTTTTATTCGTGAAGAACGCCACTGCTTCGATATTATGGACGATCACTCGATTCATGGAATTTCGATAGCCTTCAGATTTCTGCATCGCAATTTGCAGCGAGAACCGTTCATGAATGCCATCACTGATAAACGCTCTGACTGTTGAGAGATTTTGTTCGCTCCAGGCGTGTTGTATTTTCTCGAAAGCAACTTTGACTCGGTCCAGAAACTTGCGAAGTTGAAACTCTGGATCGTGAGCTTGAATAGCATCAATTGCTTCGGTGCGCAGACGTTCTCGCTGATGCCGTTTTCCTTTACGGATTGTCCGCGTGACATGCTGAGAATGAGTCTTGTCGGCGCTGGCGTAGGCGAAGAACGCCAACACTATCAGCAAAGGAATTCCAATCACGGGATGCTTAAAGCAAAGCCAGATCAACCAGACGAGTAGCTCACCTTCACCACCGGAACCGCCACTTCCCCCGCTGCCTCCTCCTCCTCCTCCGCCGCTAAAACTGCCACCGCCTCCAGCTCGTGCCCACGCTTCGACTGGAAGTAGGCAGATGACGGATGTGAATACGACTGCAAATAAGACGAGCCGAGTAATTATTTTACGAGAGTTTGGAAGCATGACAATCTTGTGCAACGACGAGTGGTTGACGAATTCTCTAGGGTGACGTTTTCTAAGCTGTGATAGTCCTGTTTATGAATCAACAGGTCAACGCCATCTGAGAGATTGAACGTATTCAAATCGCATTGGATCAATATTTCTGGGAACTTGCGTCATTCTGCATACCTGAACGCTGCAATCATCTTGTTGCCCACTGTCTTGATGTTCTTAATTCACCGGCTCTATACTCATCAGATTCGCATTCGACAGAAACTCAGGAGAGCTGACTGTGCTGATAAAAATGGAACTTGCCCGCATCATCATTAGTGAGATGAACGATCATCAGGTCGTCTTCCTAAATGAAATTGATGGAGATCGCAATTTCCCGATTGTGATTGGAATCTTTGAAGCGACGAGTATCGACCGTCGCGTGCAAGGTCATATTGCACCGCGCCCGCTGACTCATGATCTTCTCAAGAACACCATTGAAGAGATGGGAGGCGAAGCGAAAGATATCGTTATCACGAATCTCGTCGAGCACACGTACTACGCAGTCATCCGTATTGATCTGAATGGTGATGTTGTCGAAGTCGATAGCCGCCCCAGCGACGCCATCGCACTCGCTGCCCATTACGACCCGCCTTTACCGATCTTCGTTGATGAAGAAGTCTTAATCGCCGCGACTCAAGCGGATTAGTCGCACACATCAGATGTGCGGCAAACTTTTCTACGACTAATAACTATTTGAAGTCATCATGAATCAACTATTGCTTCCGTTCACAAACTCGAGACGAATTCAAGTCAAATCTTGTATTGCAATAGCACTACTCATTGGGTTAGTCGCTGGACTGCTGACCTCTTCACAAGATGCCGTTGCTCAAAAGAAATCAAAGTCAAAAAAT
>JABJMI010000942.1 GCA_018659505.1 Planctomicrobium sp. | reverse complement strand
TGCATCCAACCATTTCGCGATTACCGGAAATTCTTCACGGTTCCAGTACCTTTCCTGAGCGTCGCCCTGCTGGTCTTGTATCTGCCAGTAGGTATCACTATTCGCTTTGATGCCTTCTAAGATCATGAAGTTCGGCAAAGAAATAAATTCCTCACTACCATCTGGCGGCATTGGAACTCCCAACTCTTCATAGAACCGATCTGCCATTTTCGAGGATGACTCGGGATTGCGAATGTTCTTGTCAGGTCTCGCTCCCAACGCAGGAAAAATCACTGCTGCAGCGTTGTTTTCTGGTGTGATTCCCTCAGAGTTTTTGGCGTTGATAGCTGTGATCAGGTCTACAAAGCCGTCATCAGTTTTGGGCTCAATGACGAATGTTGTCTCTTTAGAAATTGTGATCTCTGGATCCGCTGCAACAAGCGGTGCAGCGATTAAGGCAAGAAAACAGAGTACAGAGAGCGTAATCTTCATGATGAATTTGTCCAGAATAAATGCTATCGACGAGAGTGCCGGCATAAAAGCACCACATACTGCTACGCAGCGATGCTCGGTCGTGTTGGATAAATTCTAATTGATGGATGAAAGGTGAAGCAACTCGACGAAACTGACAAATCAAAACCTTTCAGTTATGCTCAAACGAGACGAGTCAAATTCTCCATAGGTGAAAGCAATGGCAAAGAAGAAAGCAGCTTCAAGTTCGGAAGAAGAGATGGATTTCTCAATAGGTTTGCCAGCTGATGCAGACAAGGAAGTCATTACAGCCAGAAAAGCGGGAGGTCTTACTGACCTTGATATGTCGATCTCTCCCCGATCGAACAAACCTTCAATCGCATTACGGAACCTTGCCAAAGCAATGAACATTGCTCTCAAGGTCGATTTTATAGAGACCGAACTCGACCGCATCTACAAAGTTGCGCGAGTCCGCAAAGGGCAACTCCATGTCATTCACAAAGATTATATTGGCCTGGGAGATGGACTGTTTGCATCAGTCGGAAAAACAATTCGCTCATTTCGATTGACAGTCAAAGGTCCCGATGCAGGGTCCCTCGAAGGTGAAGAATGGATTAAGGAGCACGGCAAATCCTCCTTCAGCGGCATCATCAATTTGGTCGGTCGCAAGCTCGATCTTCTGCAAGAATTCGAGGACAAAGTCCCACACTACCTGGAACAAACGCTTGATCGACTAGAAGCGAAAAGAATCATCACCGACTGGCATCGCAACGAATGGAAAATCGAAACCACAACAATCGGTCTCGACATTCTGTTAACGCCACTTATTGAAGATGAAGAAGGTTCGTAAAGAAAGATGCCAGAGAGTAATGCAGGGAACACTCTCTTGTCTGTGCAACTCTTCCTCCGCAAAAATGACTGCCGTCGCTTGCCTTCCACAAACAATGTGATCAAGCAAGTCACTCTGAAATCAAGCTTCTCAGAAGCCGTATTTTAATTTGTCCATTTTGCGACGTAGTTCGGCTTCGAACGCATCGCCTCGATCTTCAAAGGGACGGTTTTTGAGGTACCAGTCTCCCCAGGTTAAGACCACATTTTTGTGCCATTGAGCAATCGCTGCCGACTTCTGTTCAGCGGAGGCGTTGTCTGAGAAATCAATAAGTGGATCTTCAGGGAAACCAAAACCGAGAGGTTTTCGGCTAATCCAGCACAAAGCATTGCGAGACTCGATCATCACACCCAGATCAGTATCGCTGAGTCCTTTGATCAAGTGCTGGGTAAGCTTCATGTCTCCGGTACGACCTAGAGCCCAGACAACAGTCTGGCGAATGGTAGGGTCAGGGTGATCGACCAATTTAAGTAGCTGATCGATCTGTCCAATTAAATCTTCTCGATTCCCGATTTGCACTTGCTCAACAATTTGTTTCTGAACAGCGTCTAAGTTTTCAAGCCCTCCAGTTTTGGAGAGTGAAGCAAGGAGTATGTCGAGCGGCTCGGTTGGTTTTTCCTTCATCTTGACGGAGCGACCATTGAAATCAACATCCGTCAAATCATCCGGCAACCCACGACCTCCTGCGAGAAGGCCATCACCAAATTGAGGAGTGTCGACGCGTTTGATCAGTTTTCCAGTTGAACGAGTTAGGAATAGTATGCAAAATGCGGTGTCGACTTCCGTGCCTGAATACAATTTGGTGATTTTCCAGCTCCCATCGGTATTCTGAGCATCCAGAATAAGTGAAGCGCACTCATCGAACCAATTGCGATTTCCAATTGTATCAAGATTTGCCAACGCCCCCATCCGCTCGATTGAGTAATAGTAATATCCTATTACTCCTGATCCGGGACCTTTCACGAAAAAGCGGCTTTGCATCCAGCCAATCGCACGACTCGTTGATCCGTAAGCGGCACTAGGAACGACCCCTCGCAACCTTATTTTTTCTTGAGGCTCGGAGTCAATTTGAACGGCATCGAGCACTCCAAATTTTTTATTGGCTTCGGCGTCCCCATCCTTAACATTTGGATTGGATGAGCGCTTTTCGGGACCTGACAGGATCACTTTTTCATCGATTTGCATCGCTGCTATCTGCATAGAACAGATAGCGTTAATTGTCATATTAATAATTGATGCGCCTTTCCCATCCCCATGTGCAAAACCCGGACAGTAGCCGTAGCCTCCATCTTTGTTTTGATTTTTGATGTGCCAACGCAGAACATTTTCCCAAACAGAGACATCGAACTCGATACCGATTCGCTGGGCAGCCCAAAGCCCTAAGCAGGCGTAGTGTGTACAACTCGTATCGCCGTTTGACTCTTTGCCTTCCTCAGGGTGATAATCCCACGCACCCGCTGGCATTTGCTCTTCAATGATGTACTCAATGATTTTCTCAACAGCATCTTTGTGCTTATCCCCTGTTGCTTCGACCAACATATAGGCATCCAAGCCTGTCTCGTAGAAATTGTTGGCCAGGGGGTGATAACCTGTCTGCGGATCGATCTTAGCGAGTACGGCATTAACTGCTTCCTGAATACCTGCATCCTCAGGAGAGACATCCGCCTTAATCATTGCCAAAGCGATTAACGACTTCGCGCCATTTCTCGTCTTACCGACATTGCTTTGAAGATACTTCGCCCCCTTGGACACAGCCGCTTTGATCTTCGCCTTGTCAGCGCTCTTTGCTTCTCCTGGCATTGCCAAAACAGATGTCAAAGTGATTATCAAAATAGAGACGAAGCTGAAGCCAGAGCGATTCATCAATGTAATCCTCAAAGTAGGGCGAATTCCCTCTCGTCATCATACCGACAGCGAGATCAGAAACAAATACTTGTCTCCAAAATTACAGTTCAAACGCAAGGAATATTTCCATTTCAAATTTCCTGAAAAGTGAGCGCAGGATTTCAACATGCAATGAATGGACCTATACTTGCACTTTCTTCCTTACGTAGGCTGCACTCGATGTCGGATCCCAACAACCTTTGCGAAAATGAATTCTGGAAAGACCAATTCTGGAAGATCGATGATGAACCGCTACCCGATATTAGATTAGACGACGGAAACCTAGAATTTCGCGAACAAGAAAAAGTCATCTCTAAATATCTTGTGGCAGATCCAAACACCCGTTGTTTGGAAATCGGGTGTTGCCCTGGACGTTACTTGTGGTATTTCCATACTAAATATCAGTACCAGGTCTTTGGCATTGAGTACGTTGAGAAAGCTGCAGCGAGAACACAAGCGGCACTCGATCAACATAGCATTCCAGCTAAAATACTTTGTGAAGATTTGTTCAACTACAGCGTTCCAGTTGAAGATCGATTTCAAGTTGTTTGCAGCGTTGGTTTTGTGGAACACTACCGAGACATACAGGAACCGTTGCAAAAACACATCGACCTACTCGCTCCAGAAGGGTTACTGATCATCTGGGTCCCTAACCATCGCGGGATTTGTGGATGGATTCTTCGTTTGATACAGCCAGATTTCTTTGCAATGCATAATCGCATGTCTTGGAAAGATCTAAAAGGAGCACTCTCAGAGTTCGATGATATCGAGATTCTTGAAGGCGGATACTGGGGGAAATTCAACCTGGCTCCTTCGAATTTCCTACCCTGGTTAAGAAGCAAAGTTTATTACTATCCGTACCGCGTCGTTGAGAAGCTTCACAACCTCGCTCTTCGGTGGGGGCATTACTTTCCAGACACGCGAGTGACCTCGCCATACTTAGGTGTTGTTGCCCGTCGACGCAAAACTGAGGATAAATTCGGTAAGTGAGGTGTATATCCGCAATCCAGAACCAAAAAAGTCTCCAAGAATTTGCATCATGTCGCAGAATGCGTTGCCAGTTGTCGACCCCACTGTTCAGACTCACTTTGGAGGACTAGAAACAAGTGCTTGGCTGACAGCCAAAGGCTTGGCAACAACGTTCAATTTAGATGTGACACTCTTAGTCAGAGGTTTTCGAAAACGACCAACAACTGTTATTGATAATGTTCGTGTTCACACGCAGGCAGCACCGCTCGAATTGATTAGAAATTCGCTTGAGGGGAAATGTCAGGTCACAACGAATTTCCCATGGCTTAAGTTGTCACATTGGGACTCATCATTACTATGGAAAATCCCCTTGCTTGCTGGGTTACGTCCATTCAAGCAGAAGGATTCTTGCCCAGAAGTCGTTGACGAGTTAGTGAGGCTGCAACAGGATATTGTGTGCTTATTTGGAGTCTCAAATGTCGCTGCCACAGCCATTCAAGCGATGCAAGAGCGGAATGAAAAAACGTTCCTCTTCATTCAATCAAATGGAGGATTAAATCAGCGATTCATCACTGATGATTCCTATGTTGATGAATACGGTCTCAATGCGATGGACGCTCGATATGCATTAAAGCACGCTGATCAAGTGATTACGCAAACACGCTATCAGCAGAACATACTCAAAGAGCGATTTGGTGTTGATTCACAAGTTGCGGGAAATCCTTTCGATTTAGACGTGTGGAACTCTAACGTGCAAGGTGATATAGAACTTCCCGCAGTTCTTGACCGATATGTTCTTTGGATTGGAAGATCTGATCGCCATCACAAGCGACCGTTGTCATTCCTAGAGGCAGCACGACGCTGTCCTGAAGTCAAATTCCTGATGTTGCTGAACCACGGTGACCCCAATATTCGCGAAGAAATCGAACGTCATTGTCCTGAGAACGTGACAATTATCAACCACATTTCATACGCGAAAATGCCTCTTGTTTTTGACCGTTGCGAAGCTCTTGTCGTCACAGGATCGGTCGAATTTGAAGGGCTTCCCAACGTGGTGCTACAAGCCGCTGCGACTGGGAAACCGGTTCTCGGCTTAGATTACATCCCCGAGCCGTTTGAAGCAGTGGGAGGTGCGATCGTCTCGGGATCAGTAGAACAGCTTGCAGTGGACATCCAACGATGCTGGAATGACGACAAATTTGCAGCCGAACTTGGAAAGAAAGGACAACAATACATGTCCACTCACGGTAATCTCCCCGCATATTCAAAGAGAATCGCTGAGATTTTGGAGGTTCTGTAATCATTCAGTAAAGAAAAAGTGAAGCCTCTCCAAGTTTGCTCGAACTCATCATTTGCGTAAATGTTGGATTGACAGTCTTATGTGATCCCTGACATCCTCTGCAAATGTCTGTTGCTACCAAGAAATTACCGCCAGCTCAAACCTCCGGACGACTCTATGTCGTTGTCTTCTTGGGGTTGGTCGGCCAGTTGGTTGTTCAATTCGTCTTGCAAAAACTTTTGACCAGCACGCTTGGGGCTGGAGGCGAGTTGGATGCGTATCGGGTTTCTTTGACTTTACCAATGGCGATCAGTGCCATGCTAGCGGGGACTGTTGGTCCGGTCATCCTCCCGGTATTAAGTAAGAATACTGAGCGATCTGCCATCGGTGGACTGGTCTTTTCACTGGTCCTTACGTTGGCTTTGGTGCTGGCTGGTCTTTGTTTTGTGTTTCGCGAAGCAGTGATTGGAACTCTTCAGCCAGGATACGACACAGCCATGGTCGGAACCACAGCCAACGTCTTTGCGATCTTGGTGTGGTTGCTGCCTGCGAATGCAATCATTGGGATCTCACAAAGCATTTTGAATGCACGCTTGAATTTTATTATCCCTGCACTCGCTGGTGTTCTGGGACCACTGGTGACCGTAATCATTTACTGGCGGTATGCTGATCAAGGAGGCGGGGAAGTCATTGCCTGGGCAACATTATCCGGTGCGATTGTGAATCTCCTCATTCAGCTACCATTCTTGTTTAAAGTGTTGGAATTTCGGCATTGGCAGGCGTGTCTGCCTGAGCTCAAGCGACTTGCTCTGCTCGCTTTGCCAATTCTAGCTGGAATGCTGTTATTTACTGCGATGCCGTTAGTAGATAAGTTTGTACTATCACAGCTCGAAATTGGCTCAATCACTCGCTATGACCTCGCTTATCAATTTCTCAATGCATTTATCATGCTGGCATCGGGCACGCTCTCGACCGTGGCGTTCCCGCGAATAGCGAAGCATGCGAGTGCCGGCGGTGAGGCGTTGTGCCGTGAGATTGCGCTCGCATTGCGAGGGCTCATCATCCTGGTCGTTCCGGCAGTAGCAGTCTTATTTGTCTTTGGAGAGGTGCTGATCGAGCAGATGTTCGAGTCAGGAGCGTTCTTGCATTCAGACACTCAGGTCGTTGGTCAGCTATTACGAATATTCGCGTTCATGATCATCGGAGCCTCGGTCGGAGAGCTTGCCACGAAGACTCTCTACGCTCTTCAGAAAACGCGAATTCCCTTTTATATCAGTTCGGTGATGATCATCGGGTGCTGCATTGCAAAAATTGTGTTGGTACCGCATTACGGACTCAATTCAATTGCTTTAATCACCACGCTGACATATTTACTGAGTAGTTCAATTCACATCTGTATCATTGTCAACATTGCTGGAAGCAGCATTTTTCAGGGTAACTTCACCACTCTGCTGACAGCGACCGCTGCCTCTGCTGTCTCATGTGGAATCGGTTTCCTTATCGTTCAACTCTCTCTACCCCTTTCGTCACTATGGGGACTCATCGCGGGAGCGATTGTCTATTTCTCAATCGTGGCGGTTGCCTCATCAGAATTGCGAGAAATGGTGCTGGTAATATTGAAGAAGGAAAAGAAGTGAGACAGACTCGAGATTGGTCAATTGTCCACCTCGTCTCAGTGGTTATCTATTCTTAGATCTGTCTACGTACTTCTGGGCAATATCCTGCTCAATCTCCTGATGCAGTCCATCGTGGAAGAGGTTCATGTGATCTTTGCCGGGGAGGATGGTCACTTCGGCGTCGCTGTTGAGGCTGTTGAGTGATTCTTTTACCAACATCGTTGCACCTTCGAGATAGAAGTTGTCTTGATCTCCCATGTAGAGGTGTAGCTTCCCTCGTAGTTGTGGTTCGAGATTCTTCCAGTTTTGCTGTAGGAAAAGATTCACGTCGTAAGCTTTCCAGTATTCTGCTACTTCAGTATTGATCTCACCGGTTTGGCGAATCCATATCTGCTGTGGATGACCATCCTTTCCGCGGGGACTGAATACGAACTCGAAACTTCTCAGTTGTCCACCGTCGCCGAGGACATCTTCCATATGAGAGAAGTCATCATACCATACGAGTACTTTGCCATTCATACGGGCAAGTGGACGCCGTTCTCCTGCGGCATCGACGAACATATTGTCAGTTGGCTCATACAGATTGATCCGTTGGAAGTCGCGAAAGTCGAGTGGATCGGGTGAGGTACTCCATGTCCCACCGAAGAAGTTTGGATATTGCAATTGCAGCCAGAACGAACTCCAGCCTCCCGAGGAGTGACCCGTCAGAAAGCGTCCCTGTTCACGAGCATCGGTGCGAAATTGTCGATCAATTTCCGGGATCAGTTCTTGAACCAGCGCATCACCATAAGGTCCGTTATTCACTGAATTCGCGAAGACATGATGTCCCCCGGGGCAACTCGGGTCGAGCATCACTTTGATAAACTCAACGTCGAGGTCATTTGTGCTGGGAGCCAAATGTCGTTGCAGTTGTCTTTTGTCGAGATGAGTTCCGCCGAACCCAGGGATTTCGTAAATGACCGGATATCGTTGATCAGGATTGTCTTGATAACTCTCCGGGACAGTTACTGTCGCTCGCAGCGAAAATGGTGCCTGAAGAAATTCGCTAATGAGCTTGGACTCAATCGCGACGACTGTTGAGCGGTCATCTAAAGTGGGCTTCGGCTTCGTAACCAAGCTCGTAATTGGCAAGGAGATCATTTCCTGATCTCCGATCTCTAGTGGCTCGCTGAAGCCATTACCGGCTCCGGTCCCAACATTTCTTTCAAATGAGTTGAACCGTACCACCGCCTGAACTCGCATTCCGGTGAGGTCGAGTTCATCAAAATTCTTGGGAAACTTACGAAGGTCTGGGTCAGCGAGGTCGATTGTCAAAGCCTTCCCAGGTGCCAATTTATTCGGTTCCAAAGATATAAATGGCTCTGGTGCGAACCAATTAGGACCAAAACGAGGCTCTTTCTGACGTTCGCTGAAGAAGAGATAGACTCTTCCGAAATAATTTGCAGGATAAACTTCCTTGTCAAACTGAATCTGGAACGTAGGTCGTTCTGCGGCTGAACTCTCCTCCTGCGAACAACACAGGAAAAGGCATAAAACCAATACTAGAAAAGATATATGACTTGTGTTCATTTCAGAAACTGCTCCAGAGAGTGAGAGAGATAACTTTTGGCGAGTCGAATAAGTAAGCAATTTATGAACAAAAAATCAAATTAATATTCAAAAATGACGAACCTTTTTGATACTTACGCAGTCCATGGACGTAGAGAAAAGTACGTGAAACCATTCGGACTCATCTTTCGTCTGGCGAATCGAGAGGGTATTGTACCCTCACTCTCGGTGATGACTCAATGTCGTCATCTGAGACATTTTTGTGATCGACTCAAATCATTGAGTCGAATTGTGTTTCCCGATGGTTTGAATTTTCAAACCGACATCTGCGACTAATTCGCAAGAGGTGCACCGATGACAAAGCACATCATGACAAACGGTATTGCAAGCAACGGAACAACTGGCACAGTCTCAATGACTGCCGTCAAGATGTCATCCGTCGTCGCCGCTCATGAAGTCCGTCTCGATGTACGCTCTGAATGCGAACATCGTAGTGAGTCTCATCGTGCCGATGCGTATTGCGATCTGGCAAGTGATACAGCCTTAAGTGGTCTCGGGAAACGGCTATCCAAACCTCAACCTGCATGCAAGCAATGTTCATTTGAACAAAATGGCATTGCAAAACCGCAAGGTGGAGTCTTTAGAAATGCCGGGAATTTACCGGCCGCAGCTTGGGCGTCGTTAGCGATTATTCGCAACGGTTCCTACGGCTCAGTTTCCATATGAGCTTGAACTGAAACCCCGTCGACTTCGACGCTTTCAATTCAGACTCACTGGTCAACGACTGGCTGCGGAGAATCAGACATCGCGAGATGCCCTGTTATTTCACTTCAGCACTGCCGTTTCACCAGCCATGACTTTGGAACTTTGCATTCTTCTTTCGTAGATATCCTACAAAGAAATTCCTGTGTTCCAGATTTTGTAGATTGACTCTGCCGATCTCCTTCGCGAAGCCAGCGATGTGATGATTCGACTCGATACTTATTCATCATTTTTTCAACCTTTAACTAAGGATTTTATTCATGTTTTCATTCGCCAAAGCCTATCCAGCCAGCAAACGTTCTATGCAGCTAGTAGCAGTCCGCGGCTCCGTCGATGTGTGTGATTCACATTCCCTTACGGAGAGACACAACCAATGGACGAAAAGGTTCGACCCTTTTTATTAAGAGAAACAAAGAGAACGACTCTTCTGACAATCAAGACAAGTTGTCACGATCAGCAGGAGTCCTTCTCACAACTCACCCCAACGAATGGGGGAGGACATAATGACTGACAACTTAAACGTTGAATTGGTGCTCAAAGCACAAAACGGTGACCGCAACGCCTTCGGTGAACTGGTCAAGGAATACGAAAATGTCGTCTTCGCTGTCGTCTTCCGACGATTGCGAAATCGGTCGGAGTCGCTGGAAGTGACGCAAGAAGTTTTCTTGCGAGCAATGCGAAAAATCGATCAGCTGCGTGAGCCAGAACGGTTCGTCGGTTGGTTGAAAAGAATCGCAGTTCACATGGCGATTAACCGTGCGGTCCGTCGACCTCGCGAGACCATGCAGGCTCCCGAAACTTTCGGCGGAGTCAGCGGAAAACGTCAAGCTCCGTTGGAGGATATCCTTCAGTCGGAACAGGCTGGTCAGGTTCGAGACGGAATCGGACAGTTACGACCAATGGATCGTGAAACCTTACTGGCGTTCTACTTCGAAGGTCAGTCGCTGAAAGAAATGAGCGAGCGTTTCGCGAGCCCGGTCGGAACGATCAAACGACGATTGCACACTGCTCGCGGACGTCTGCGAGAAGCACTGTGCGACCTGCAACCTGCCTGAATTCAGCGAACTCTGAAAACAGATCGAGGAGGTCATTGCCGCCTCGAAATTAGAATCACGCCCACAGAACATTGTGAAAGCAATGTCCTGTGGGCGTTTTCATTTGGACGATATTCATTGGCTGAAAGAAGAAATTTCACCGCGGAGACACTGAGACACGGAGAAAAGCAAAAAGAGGATTGAAAGCAAAGCCTTGTTCATGCTCTTCGTGGGATGGAAACTGGTCATTCAGTCAGCAAATTCGTGACCGTTCGCGGACTTAAAAGGCTCAAAGATCTTTTAACCACGAAAAGCACGAACTACACGAAAGAAAAGAGACAGAATGAATTTTCTAAATTTGTGAGATGAATCGCATGAATGATGATTTCAACCCTGTATAAATCATTTTGATGAAACAGGCATATCTTCAGCGGTCCAGGCAGTTTTGTCTGTCACGAGCTAATTTTCGTGTTATTTATGTGCTTCGTGGTTAAACAATAGTTTCAACATCGTGAACGCTTACACAAATTCATTATCCTGAAGCAAGAGTTTACTTCTACAATTAGAGACCTTATTGCTGCTTCAGCGAATTTCTTCCCTCAGTTCTCTCCGTGGTAATTCATTTCTGAAACTAATGCTCAGTCATCGAAGAATTCATCGGCTGGGTCAAACTTCGGCACAACAATATTGATGATTTTCATTTGTCCGATCGCGCGGTGCCGGACTCCAGGGGGAATGAGTATCGACATACCTGGCTTGATTGGAAACTCTTCTCCATCGAGATAGATTTTTGCATCGGCATCACATTCAAGGATGTAATAAGTTTCTGTGTGTTCTTTGTGATAATGGACACGAGCATCGTCAGCGATTTCGGTGACATGAACCGTTCCGGGAGAATGCTCAGACTCTGCAAAGGCACGTTTGGCTGATCCACATGGACAAGGAACACCAGGCAGGGTTTCGAAATCGACGATTTGAAACTTTTGATCCGTAGTTGTCTTGGACATGCTGAATGTTCCTGATTACGCGCCGGTTGATTTGTGGACCATGCGATTCGGTTCGTGCAGATAGAGAGTTAAGATCGCAAGATCAGCCGGGGTGATGCCACTAATTCTGCCTGCCTGAGCGACGTCTGCGGGCTTCACTCTTGTGAACTTTTCTTTAGCCTCGTTCCTCAATTGAGGAACGGCGTGATAATCGAACGTGCTCGGGATTTTCATCGACTGCGATTTGTTTTGCCGCTCGATGTCGAGTTGTTGGCGTTTGATGTATCCGCTGTACTTAACCTCAATTTGCACCTGTTCACTTGCGCGTGGGGAAATTTCCAGTTCTCCCAATTCAGGTGAGAATTCGAGTAAGTGCTGCCATTCAATTTCAGGACGTCGCAACCATTCTTCGAGAGTGTTCCCCTTATGCCGAATCTTGTTGATCAGCTGTGTCGCCTGTTCAATTTGATGTTCGTGCAATTTGAATTGTTCACTGCGATCTGACTGAACCAGACCAATGCGTTCGCCAATCGGTGTAAGACGGCGATCAGCGTTATCCTGTCTAAGCAGCAGGCGATATTCCGCTCGCGAAGTAAACATGCGATACGGTTCATCGACACCTTTCGTTACGAGATCATCAATCAAGACCCCTAAATATGCCTGCGAGCGATCAAGAATGAAAGGTTCTTTCCCAGCGACCTTCAAAGCGGCATTCACACCTGCGATCAATCCTTGACCGGCAGCTTCTTCATAGCCTGTTGTTCCGTTGATCTGACCAGCGAAGTAGAGTCCTCCAACACGTTTTGTCTCAAGTGTCGCGAAGAGTTGAGTCGGCGGTGCGAAGTCATATTCGACCGCATACCCATACCGCATAATCTCCGCATTTCCCAACCCTTTGATGGAATGGATCATCTCATCCTGAACGTCACGCGGAAGCGAAGTTGAAATACCATTGCAATAGAATTCAAGCGTGTTGCTACCTTCAGGTTCGAGGAATATCTGATGCGAAGATTTGTCCGCGAACCTCACAACTTTATCTTCAATCGAAGGACAATATCGGGGAC
>JABJMI010000465.1 GCA_018659505.1 Planctomicrobium sp. | reverse complement strand
GTGTCTCTTCAACATTCCAAGCGAAACAACGAAGTCACCAGGGCGGTCTATTTCATTTGAATATAACGAATAATCGAAAGCAATTTCGATGATGAGACGATATTCAAGGGCAATTCTTCGAAATTGAAGATTTAAGCAGGGCACTCAAACTGCTCAGAGAACTGGTGCTTGAAGCCCTATCTCCAGTAAGTTCGATTGGCAATCAGACTGGGAAGCACCTTGGCAGATCAAGAGGAGTTCCTCCTTTGTTGCAAACAGAGCATCGATAACAGAGGGGTCCCATTGTGGACCTTTATTAGTCGTGAAGATTTCATTGACTACATGCAGCTGCAATCCTTTTCGCTGTGGACGGTCGCTGAGCATTGTGTCGAAAGCGTCCGCGACAGCGATGATTCGAGCAGACAACGGGATGTTGTCTCCGACCAAGCCAGCAGGATATCCAGACCCGTCGAGGGACTCGTGGTGATGAAGAATGCCCGGAAGAACGTGAGTCATCTGTTCCAGTTGTTCAAGAAGTTCAAAACCGATCACTGGGTGTTGTTTTAGAAGTTCTAGTTCCTCAGCAGCTAGCTCACCTTGATTCAAGTGAATATGCTCGGGGAGACCGATTTTACCAACATCATGAAGAAGCCCTGCTAGATGAACATCATCGCACTCTTCTACGGAAAGGTTCATCTCTTGAGCAAGTTTCTTAGCAATCTTGGCAACTCGTACACTATGCCCGCATGTCCCGTAAACCTTCGCATCGATCGAGTTGACTAACTCTCTGACAATGCTTGTGAGACGCGTTTCGTTCTCGGCATAGAGAGCTGAATTATTTGCATGTGATGCCAGAAACGAAGCTGTTGACTGCATCAGTCCAGCTTCGAACGATCCAAACTCTGGGGCTTGAATTCCTAGAATCTCTTCAGTAGAACCCGAATCGAAAAACTCGAGATCATCGGTGCGATTCACAGCAAGTATCCAACCGAATTCATCTACCTTAGATTGAATCGGAGCGAGGATAAAAGAATTCAAACCAGCTAATTCAAGACTGGAGCAATGATTACAAACCACCGGTTGTTTTCGACCACGCTCTGAGTAACGAGTTAGAATTTTTTCTATTGCGGTCTCGTTGAGTACTTCCTGACCAAGATTTTTGACTGACATGTCGGCAAAGATTGGAAATGGGTTGATCTTTGAAACCGGTTGTGGATATTTCAGCAATATCAACTGAGCAGCCTGGACTGTCTCAATCAATGTTGGGTAAATATGCCCCATGAACTCTGCTATCGAGTTGCGGATGTCAGTCTGTTGAATCCGCTTGGCGAACTCACGCGTCCAGACTAGCTCTTCGAAATCACGACTGATTTGAGAGGCATAATCAGTAAGAAGCTCGTCTTGTTGCTGAAGCTCAATCTCTTTATTGATCAAGGCTTCGGCTGTCTCAGCCAGGTTGTTTAGCCAGCCGATTTGTGTTTCTGTAACAGACCCTCGCAAGAGACACGGTCGTTTCCTGCTGCGGTTTAGAATGAACTCGATCAAGACCGCGTCGTTCTCGACGGAAATAGTATGAGAAACATTACAAATTGATTGGGAGGATAATTCCGAATCTTTCGATGAATCTATTGTTGACTGAGCTTGGGTAAACACAGTCTTAAAAGCTTGGGAGAGAATCTGGTCGCTTTTCCGGACGATTTCATCGAATAGTGAATCTTCAAGAATAGACATCGATGTACCGTGGTCCAAACGAATTAAATATTACCCAAGGAGTTCGCAGCCTCCTCACTCTTATAAATTTATCTCAGAAACCTGACAGCCGCTGATCTGATTTCAAAATCAATTAAAAAATCTTGCCCACTTCAATTATTGACCTAGGCTTATAGGTAAGTTTCCTTGATTTCACGATCATTAAGTTCATGCTTATCACTGATTTTGCAATGACGATATCAGTGTAGGGATCTGTGCCAAGATCCTTACACTAAGCGAAACTTAGACCTTCATTAGAATTCAACCTGGTAAGAGTTGCGGGACTTATCATGAAGACTCATTTTCAACAAAGAATACTCATTGCCGAGGACAGTTGCGTTATGTCCGGTGTGATGCGATTTAACCTTCAGAAAGCAGGCTTCGAAGTTGAAGTCGCTGAGAATGGTCGTATCGCAGCCGAATGGTTAATGGCTGAACCATTCGACTTATTATTGACCGACTTTCAGATGCCAGAAATGGATGGAGACGAACTTTGTAGAAGACTCCGGGAATGCCCTCTCAATGATGAAATCCCAATCATCATGGTCTCTGCCAAAGGTTTCGAACTCGATATCCCCTCTCTTCAGGCAGAACTCGGTATTGTGGAAGTGATCTACAAGCCGTTCAGTCCGCGACAAATTGTTGAGACCGTCAATCAAGTTCTCTCGGCTGTCTCCGTAGCATCGTAAGAAATCTCAACCTGATTTTCCCATCTTAATTCTCGCGACACGTCCGAGGCGACCACTTCCTTTTGTCGGGGGTAGCAATCGTAGCTTGCTGGGAAACCAAACCGGGGCATCAACACGTTCTTCAGGTAACTCGCTGATAGCTGGTAAGTTCAATCTGGTCGATTCTTCATACTTTTCCAGTTCGGTTGAGTGCAGATAAATTCTTTTGCCCGAGATAAAACCTGAGATCGTGTCGACAAGTTCGCGGCTCAAGCGTGTCCAGATGACGATCTTAGGATCAGCCTTGAGGACCAAACCATAGTTGCCAGCAACCTCTGTATAATCTGCGAAATCTTCAAGTAGTTGATTCCAGTGAACATGATCGTGAAAGCGGATGTACTC
>JABJMI010000468.1 GCA_018659505.1 Planctomicrobium sp. | reverse complement strand
CGGATCGACACTCTGTGCATGATTGATATGGGTTCCCTGGAAGATGCCTGGCAGAAAACTGTTGCTCCACAACTGAGGCCCTACAACCGGCTTCCCTGGACACAGCACCACAAAGCCTGGAAGGTTCTGGTTCTCAGTGCCCAGGCCGTATAGCAGCCATGACCCCATGGCTGGCCGAGTCGGCTGCGTCTCGCCGCTGTTCATCATCAACAGAGACGGTTCGTGGTTGGGAATGTTGGTATGCATCGAGCGAATGACGCAGATGTCATCGATGCATTCTCCGACATGCGGAAACAGGTCGCTGACTTCAATCCCCGACTCGCCATACTTCTTGAATGCGAACGGTGACATCATCAGCCCGCCTGTCCTTCGTTCCGTCTTTAGGTCAGCTGTCGGAGGACGTTGACCGTTGTATTTTGTGAGTGCTGGCTTCGGATCGAACGTGTCAACCTGTGAAGGTCCTCCATTCATGAAGAGATGGATGATGTGTTTGGCTCGAGGTGTGAAGTGAGCCGCTTTTGAGGCCAACGGACTGGACGAAGCTTTATCCGCAGCGCTCGCCAGCGTTCCGTCCTGTGCCAGAATCCCTGCCAAGCCAAGCACGCCCAGGCCGGTGCCCATACGGTGAAGGGACTCACGTCGAGTCATGCCAATTTGTGGTAATAGTGAATTCATATTTGATCTTTACATCAGGTGAGTGTTTTTCGTGCTTGTATTGCCAGCACTCCTAGTCGAGATACATAAACTCATTGCTCGCAAGCAGAGCCTGAGCATAACTCTCCCACTGCGTTAGCTTGCTTTCGGGATCTTTTTCGCCGTTAAGGTAAGTCAGTCCGATTTCCATTTCAGCACTAACCGGCGGCCGACCATACGCCAGCAGGAATGCTTGTTCGATTCGAGCTTCATCGCTGTTTGGCTTCTCTCTGTGAAGCCGAGCTGCAAAGGCTTTGGCCTGTTCGACCATGAATGGACTATTCAGAACGAACAGTTGCTGCTGCGGCACTGTTGTTTCGCTTCGTTTTGAGCTGGTGATGTTCGCGTCGGGAAAGTCAAACAGTCGCAGAAGGTTGTCAAGTTCGTGGCGACTGATCTTGGCATACACCGTCCGGCGGACATTGTGAACATCTGCCAGAATCGTTGACGGCCCTCCCATCGTGAGATCAACTTTCCCAGACACAGCCAGCAATGCGTCACGCCAAGCTTCGACGCCCAAACGTTGACGACTCATTTTCCAAACGAATCGGTTGTCCGCATCGATCTGAGCATTCGCTTCGAGGTTGGTCGCGCTCAACTGGTATGTTGATGACAGCATGATCTCCCGGTGAAGCGATTTGATCGACCAGCCTGATTCGATAAAACGTGACGCAAGGTAATCGAGCATCTCCGGGTGCGTCGGTGGTTCGCCCTGTTTGCCAAAGTTGCTGGGTGTGCCCACGATTCCGCGACCGAAATGATGTTGCCAAATTCGATTCACCATTACGCGCGCGGTAAGTGGGTTGTCTGGTCGAGTCATTGCTTCTGCAAGTTCACGGCGCCCGCTGCCCTTGGTGAAGTGAACACGATCTTCGCCTGCAAGAACTCGCAGAAAACGACGCGGTGCTACTTCACGTTCTTGAGCGGGATTTCCTCGTACGAAGACGTGCATATCTGCGGCATTCGCTTCGGTGTAGCTGTGAGCGACAGCGTACATTGGCGGAGCAGTCTTCTTTGCGTCTTCGAATTCGGCTCGCAGTGTGATCAATTCTCCACGTTTTTCACCAGTCAGGAAGTTTTCGAGATCATCATCGCTGACTGCAAACGGTCCGTCTTTCCCGAGTACGATGGACAGCACATCCTTCCCTGGACTGATTGGTCCTTCCGCAGGCTGCTCAGTGTAAACGCTGAACTGGACGGCCGCCTGTTCGCCGCAACCACCCTGGTCCGATCCGCTGTTGTCCAGTCCGCCAGTCGCCTTGAAGCGTTCATAACCTTCGGGGAGGTCGTACACAATAACGCAAGGTGCGTGAACGCCGATGCCGTTTTCGTAGGCCTTCCCACCTACCTTGAGTGGCTTGCCTTCGTAGTTGCGATCAATCTTTCCGCCACCAAAACCTTCCAATGAATTCCACTTCAGTTCGGTGAGCTTCAGTTCCCCTTTATCTCCAACCAGAGTTGGTTCAATCCAATCTGAATGATCACAGCTGTTGCCGTTGCCACCATCAGACACGACCAAAAACAACTGCTTCGCTCCGGTGATATCGATGTCTATCCCAGCCGTTGGTCGAATTTTTGTAACGTTGGGGGAAACAAATCGAGGACTGCCGGGTCGGTGATGTTTCACTTTGCCATCACCAGTTTGAACCAGATTTGTTGTGGAGACTCCATCTCGAATGTTCAGCAGTTCCTGAATGTATGCCTGAAACTCATTCGCGATCGACGTCACCTCAACCGGAACAGCGGTATTCGAATTCTCGCCACTGCTTTCGAATGGCTCCAACTCAAACCATGTTTCCAGCGCGCTAACCTTACCTTTGTTCTTCGCATCCAGAAAATCAATCCAGCGTTTCAGCAGAAACTCGTTCACGCCGGATTGCTGAGCGAGCTTCGCAGTGTCAGCAGGCTTGCCATATGCCTTGAATGTCTGATATCTCCATACCGTTTCGATGTACTTCGCGGTTTCACTGACCTTTGTTTCGGCTGCGGTTGTTTTCTCCTCAGCCAGAAACTTCTTAATGGCGGCTTCGGTCTCCTTCATCCGCTTTTGCCCGGCATTGTACACTTCAACGTCCGTCTGCGGACAGAGTGGAGCGTTGTGCAGTTTCGAACTGCGAAAGATTCCGGCCAGCGAGTAATAATCTTGAGTCGGAATCGGATCGAACTTGTGATCGTGACAGCGGGCACACGACACAGTTAGCCCCAGGAAACCACGGGTGAGCGTATCAACACGATCATCTAGCTCATCAGCCGCCGCCTTTGCTGCGTCGCTGTTTTTGTAATACTGTGCCCCCAAGCCAAAGAACCCAAGTGCGACAAGATGATCGTACGATTCGTCCGATTCCGGACCAATCAGGTCACCTGCGATCTGCATTCGTACGAACTTGTCGTAAGGCATATCAGCATTGAATGCCGCGATGACCCAGTCGCGATACCGAAAACCGCTGGTGTTGGCAGTGACAGAAAACGTGTGAGCCTGGTCTTCGGAGTATCGAGCCACATCCAACCAGTAACGTCCCCATCGTTCGCCATAGTGTTCTGATTGCAACAGGCGGTTAATGACCTTCTCAAACGCATCGGACGAATCATCCTTCAGAAAAACAGCTATGTCTTCTGGATTCGGTGGCAGTCCGATTAAGTCGAATGTTGCTCGGCGGATGAGTTCTCGCTTTTGAGCCTTGGCGACCGGGTGTAAGTCGAGATGTTCCATTTTTTCCAGAGTGAAATGATCAATTTCACTTGCAGGCCAGTTCGTGTTTATAACTCTCGGGATTTCGGGATCGGTGACCGGCTGATACGCCCAATGCTGACGCGCTTCGTCGAAGTCGATTGAACGGGTCACGACATCACCTTCGCGAGGGTCCGGCGCTCCCATTTCAATCCACCTCACGAAGTCCGCAATCACCGCTTCAGGAAGCTTCCCCTGCGGCGGCATTTCATAACTCTCATGCGTTAGCGCACTGATTAACAGACTCTTGTCAACATCTTTTGGCACCACTGCTGGTCCAGAATCGCCACCCTTGTATGTCGCTTCCCGATGGTCAAGCAGCAATCCGCCTTTGACACTTTTCGCTTCGACAGAATGACACTCGAAACAATGCTTCACAAGTACCGGTCGAATCCTCGCTTCAAAGAACGCGATACCATCCGCGTCGACAGGGTCGTCTTGGGCCGAGAGAGGCACATAACTTAACAGAATCGACAACGCAACAATTAGAGTTGTAGGATGATAATTCATGCAGGCGGGCTTCAACTGAGGCAGAGAGAGGGCGGGGCAGCAGTAGACTGGAAATTGTACTTGGGATCTGCAGTTCAAGCAACATTTCTGCAAGAACTATTGGACAACGCTGTTTAAGTGCGAAAAACAGGGATGCCGAAAGCCGCTCGCCCAAGTCTCTGAAAAGTGTGTGCAAACCTGAGGCCCATCGAATAAACGATCCACATTCCTAGCCTGTCTACACAAATCTCGCCTATACTAATCCAGTCATGTCCGTTTGATTCTCGGAGTCAAAAGAGGACAATGAATCTCGAGCCACCATGGCCGGGTCGGGAATTCGTTCTTCATTCGACGAGGATGTTTCATGTCTCAGCAGCGGACGACGGCTCTTATTGCTTTTCTTGCGGTCTCGATCATGTCAATCGAAACAGCTTTCACGGCACCGCCAACGCGGACGTTTGATGCTCCTGGTTCACCGTCATTCGAGAGATTGAATGAGAAACCAGGCTTGAGTCCTCCACTCGATGTGAACGGCAATTTTCTAATAGGACCGGATTACACGCCAGCCCCAGAGAACAAAGCTGTCGATGGTGTTCCACAGGGTCGGGTGCAGCAGTTCACCATCGATTCAAAGGAAACCAAACTCCTCAATCCCGGAATTGCGAGAATAGTTTTCGGCACGGTGGACCCCAAGAACCCAAAGACGTTAATCGTTGAAACTCATGAGATTGACTACCAGCGACAGATCACGGTTTACATCCCAGAGCAATACGAGCCAGGTAACGAATCGCCTTTCATGGTCATCCACGACGGTCCAAAAGGGAAACCGAACATGACGGTGCCGCATATTCTCGACAACCTGATCGCGCAAAAGCGAATACCAGCGATGATCGCCATCATGATCGCTAACGGTGGCGGTGATGCTCAGGGACATCAGCGTGGAAAAGAATACGACACGATGTCAGGTCTGTTTGCCGAGTACATTGAATCCGAAGTGTTGCCACGCGTGGAGAAAAACTGTGAAGTCAAACTAACTAAAGATCCTGATGGTCGTGCTGCCATGGGCAGTAGCTCTGGAGGTTCGGCCGCCCTGATCATGGCTTGGTATCGCACCGATCTTTACCATCGTGTGCTGACTACTTCAGGCACATTTGTGAACCAGCAGTGGCCCTTCAATCCTGAGACACCCGGTGGAGCGTGGGACTTTCATGACAAGCTGGTACTAGAAAGTCCGAAGAAGCCCATCCGACTTTTCATGGCCGTAGGCGACCGCGATTTGCTGAACCCAAACGTCATGCGTGATAACATGCACGACTGGGTGGAAGCAAACAATCGCATGGCGAAGGTGCTGAAGGCGAAGGGCTACGAGTACCAATACCTGTTCTGCCAGAATTCCGGTCACGGTGTGGGCAACGCGAAAGCCCAGTTCCTATCACACGCTATTGAGTGGGTCTGGAAAGGATATGCGCCTCGGCAGAGCAAGTAGGGTAGTCGTCTAGACGGGGCTGGTCGGTCTATCGCCAAAGCTCTGTTCGACCATCATTGTGCCGTTCATGACCATCCAGTGACCGGGGAATGGGCACAAAAATGGGTAGTGTCCAGGTGCAGATGGAGCGATGAAGTAGATCTCCTGATTTTTGCCTGGTGAGACGATGTCAGTGTGTACGAGTACGGCATCGGTTTCTG
>JABJMI010000243.1 GCA_018659505.1 Planctomicrobium sp. | reverse complement strand
TGGCGATTCCGTATCGTCCTCACCTTTGCCCAGTGTGAACAAAGCAATCGCCCTGTCTTTTAGCATAGATAGTCACTCCGCGACAATCTATCACTCAATCAGACTTTTAGATCATGATATCCCCGTGAACGGTTACGAATAAGGTATACGTAAAAAGAGCCCGATCTTCATGGAAGACGGGCTCTTAATGTATCAAATCTTAACGAGAAGATTAGAGTCTCAATGGTCAACAAAAACGCAACTCGCTCGAATCAGTCGTACTGACACTTGCCCCTCGATCCCTAGCCCCTTGACCTAGAGATCGAATAAATCTCCCCTGTTTTGTTACGGCAAAACGAGCCGCATTAGAATTCAGCGCCGATTGGTTCGCCGCCATTGCGAGTGCAGAGTGCGAAGTAGATCTGATCATCGATATTCTTGGCGATAGATCGAGCTGAACCGTCCGCCAATGTGATATTCACAAGATCTCCGTGGAAAGATCCGAATCCGAAGAAATGGATATTACCAGCGAGGTTGCAGTTTTGACCATTAGGAGGAGTTCCAGTCCAGTATTGGTCAAAGCGAGACCCAGGCAAGTCATCACGCCCACGAGCACAGCAAGCGTAGCTGTCTCCCCAAAACCCTCCAAACAATGACTCTCCAAAGAGAATCGTATTCGACATCCCGTCTGAGATGTCGCTGTCATCAACTCCACTGTTGCGATAGAAGATCCCGTTCTCGACTGGTGTCCCTTGAGCTTGTTGTGCTTGCGGAACATATCCCAAGCAACCACGGTAACTTGAGTACCCCAGGTTTCCAGGACGGTTGTCCGGGTAACTGGCACTCGGGCAGACGTATGAGGAAATAGGAACTTGAATGTATTCCCAGTTACTATTGATTGGAGGATCAGGGTTAACGTCCGTTTTTAAACCCTCAAACTGAATCTTCAAATTGCTTTGCTCCATCTCAGGCAACAACATGGAATGCACACCCCAACCATTTCCCAAAGTCCAGTCACTGAGCGTAATTGGTTGAGACGTTCCACCAGTTAAGACCATGGGAGGATTGAAATACTGGCTGATATCAATATCGCAGCGAGGCGCAGGTGGATTAGGATTATTAGGACTAGGCACGGCCTCAATCCAGCCAGAAGGAAAAGTGCGATGGCTGCTGAGATAGTTATGCGAGGCAAGCCCGAGTTGCTTCATATTATTGATACAGGAACTTCTCCTAGCTGACTCTCGCGCCTTTTGGACAGCTGGCATCAGCATCGAAACAAGCAGCCCGATGATGGCAATCACGACCAGAAGTTCAATCAACGTAAATCCTCGTCGCGGTTGAGAATTTGCAGATTTGAAATGGCTTTTCTGTCGCATTGACGACGCTCCAATAAGTTAAAAGGGATGGCAATTTCAGCCATCACATTAAATGTTCTCAAGTATCTTACAACTTAAAGTCTTCTGGATCAATTTGATTTCGTACTTAGGAAAACAAATTGATCCACTATTCTGGCTCTCCCCAGCGATTCATCAAGTCAGTTTTGACTCCAAGTTGGTCACAGACGCGAACTACCATAAAGTCCACAAGGTCTAAGATCGTCTTCGGCTGGTGATAAAAACCAGGCATCGCTGGCATGATGACTGCTCCAGCATCGGACAATGTTTTCATATTCCCCAGTTGAATACTTCCCAACGGAGTTTCCCGGGGGACGATAATCAACTTCCTACGTTCTTTCAGATGAACATCCGCTGCACGATGAATAAGGTTGGTCGACAAACCATTGGCGATACTTCCCAAGGTTCCCATTGAACAGGGGCAGATCACCATTCCATCGGTCGCGAACGATCCACTTGCAATCCCCGCTGAATAATCTTTGTGAGAATGGTAAGTCAGCTTGCCGTTGTTCCAATCCTCTGACATCTCCATCCCAAAGGAAGTCAGCAATTCACGATAGTCAAAGGCATCAAGATCAATGTCGATCCCTAGTTCTGCCTCAAAAACTCGTGTCGCTGCAGGGCTGATTGTCAGCTGTAGATCCATCCCGGACGAAAGCAGCACCTGCAGCAACCGAACTCCATAAATCGAACCACTGGCTCCAGTTATAGCGACAACAATACGTTTCATGTTTTTTCATTCATCTGAGATGACTGCCTGCAAGCTTCAAGAGATCTCTCAGATTAAAACCTAAAACGCAGAACAGACGACTCTCTCAACAGGAAATTTGATAATTGTTTGCGAATAGATGAATTGAGTAAGTCACAACGAATCACTCTTCAATCTTTGATATGAAACAATCGCTTCAGCGTTTCTAGCATGCCTGTCGGGGGACCGGTTCGGGCTTCGTCTCGGAGGGTTTCTAACGGTGGATGCAACAGCTTGTTGACGACTCGGCTGATTGTTTTTTCAACGGCTTCTCTTTGAGCGTCATCGAGCTCGGGGACTTTGCGGAAGAGGAGTTCTAACTCCTGCCGGCTGATTTCGTGCCAGTGTTCACGCAGACGTTTGATAATCGGACCGGTCGCCTTGTGATAGATTTCGTGCATGAACTTTTTAGTTTCTGCTTCGATAATCGCATTAGCTTTGGCAATGGCAGAAGCCCGCAGCTTACGATTCTTCACACAGGTCGCTTCGAGGTCATCAATGTCATACAGAAAGATTCCATCATCGAGATCGCTGACATCAGGATGGATATCGCGAGGTGCTCCCAGGTCGAGAATGAATACCGGCTTTGGTCCCGATTTCTTGCGAATCGCTTTGAATTCCTCAACGCCTAAGATGGGACGATCAGCGCCTGTTGTACTGACGATGACATCCGCTTGCGGCAACCAATGATCAAGCTGCTCCCAGGCATACGCTTCGCCTGAAAACTCCGCTGCCAGTTTCTCTGCTCGTGGGAAATTACGGTTGCAGACAATGATCCGCTTGACTCCTTCCCCTTTGAGGTAAGTGAGAGTCTCGGACGCCATCTCTCCTGCTCCCAGGATGAGAACAGTCTTGTCATCGAAGCGATCAAAGATACTTTTTCCAAAATCACCGACTGCGACGCTAGCGATGGAAACTCTGCCTTCGGAGAGTTTGGTTTCTGAACGAACACGTTTTGAAACTTCCATCGCTCGCTGAAAAAGAGCATTCGTCAAAGGACCACAGGCAGCGGTCTCCATAGAGAGTTCGTAGGCAGTTTTAATCTGATTAACGATTTGCGTTTCACCCAGCACCATGCTGTCGATGCTCGACGCTACTTCAAACAAGTGACGAACCGCAGCTGGTCCTTGCCGTTCTAACAGATCGTTGAAGAATTCCGTTTTGGGAACCTGATGGAAGTCCGAAAAGAATTGCGCGAGATCATCATGAGTCGGAGTGTCGTCCGGGTCTTCCTGAGCGGTATACAACTCAATGCGATTACAGGTGGAAATCACAACATATTCTGATTTCGGGAAACGTGCCCGCAATTCATCGTAAGCGCGGACGACATGATCATCGGAGGGAAAAGCGAGTCGCTCCCGCAAGTCGAGATCAGCCGTTTGATGATTACAATAGACAACCTGCACGTTCATGAAATCGCTCCAAAATGATTTGAAGCAACTTGGTGATTCATGGAAGCCTGAGGAGTTTGTTTCTCCGGACCATGAATTGTATCTGCACTTAAGAATTCAATCGCCAAAATGGTGACCAACAGGAAGGCACAAGCCAGAATGGTTCGCCAGGCAACCAGACGACCTGTTGCCTTTCTCGAAACGAGTAACCAGCCGAACAGAAATGTCATGCCAACCCAGACAAGCGCAAACATGACGAAATCGAGCTGAGCCAAGTCCACCGGTTCCGCAGAACCAGCCCGCAAGTAAGACATCCACAAGCCTGTCACCATGCCTAAAGTCAGCAGGGGAACGGAACTCACGATTAGCCACCAGTTCATCCGGCTGAGTCGCTCTAAGCTCAACATTCGCAATGCAGGCAACGGAGCTTTTTTGTGCTTCAATCTGTAATGCTGAAGCAGATACATCAGGCTCATGACAAATGCCAGGATGACCCCCAGAATTCCCAGCACCCAAAAGGAAGCATGGACCATCGTCCACCAATAGGCGATGGTCACTCTTGGGTTTGGTTGATCGCTGACAAACCTTGAAGCACCGATTAACAACAGCACAACTGGCAGTACAAACAGTCCAATCGAGAGTGATTGGTCCCAGACTTTGGCTCCCAGATAGAAGACAATCGAGAGCCATGCCGAAACCAGTAACCAGTCGTGAGTCGAACCGAGCAGAGGAGGCAAATCGGAGTGGCGGCTTCTCTCCACGAGATAAATCGTCTGAGCCACAAACCCGGCAAACGCCAAAGCAAAGGAGGACCACCGAACGACCTTGCTAACTTTCAAGAACTGCGTGAGTTCCAAAATTAACGCGCAGAAATAGCTGGCGAAGAAACAAAATATGGTGACGTTCGTAAATTGCATAATTTGACCAGCAGGTCGACGGCTTCTTGAATGTGCGTAAAAGCAGAAGGGGTAGGGTGTTGAGGGAAAATCTTTTGCAAGTTAGTGCTTTTATCAGATTCATTTTCCCTGAAAGTCGACGTACGTCAATGATGATCAACTCGTAGAGGCATATTCAGCGTCAGAAATATGACATCAAATCGCAAGAGCAGCAAAATCATTCAAGATGATCCGTCAGGCCATCTTTCAAAGCGGTAAATTGCCACAGAATCCTTACTTTCGAGTATCCTGATTCGCTCTTGAGCTCAAAAAAGTCGCTGAATTACCATGGTTCTCCTATATTCTCTATGTTGCCAGGAGTAATGTTGCCGAAGATGTCTTCAATAATTCAGGAAATCGGCAAGGAATTCCAACAGATTCGGACTCGATTCACTCGATTTCCTCTTTATTAGCTCCACACGCAAATAACATGAACGAATTTCAACTTCGAGGTCGAGGTTTAATCTGGGTGTTTGCGTTGCTGAGTAATAAGACGGATTTTATTGATTCTTAGACCACACATGGAGGTTGGTCATGCCTGACCAGTCTATGGTTGTTTCCTCAGATTTGACAAAAAAACAATTCCTTTTCCTCATTCGCAAGTTGGGTGTTTTCTCTAAACGACCTGCCTTAGACGTGAGCGCGAAAGGAGATTTGTTGCCTGAAGTTTTCCGTCGTGGTGGAAACATTCAAGCGATTGTCGACCACTCAGAAGAAGAGGCAAGAGAAGAAATCTCGGTCGGCTCACCTGCTGGTTCGGTCAGTCAACCTGCTCATTCTGTGCATCGAATTCTCGTTAGAGACTCTTCGGTCTTTAGTGGCTCGGCGATCAGTCCAGAATCGACAATCGCCTTGGCGAATTTACTTTCTTGCCTGAAATCTCGCGGAAAGTTGATCATTCCAGTCTCGGGCGAAATCGAAGCGGCAACGAATCTCTGGAATGAACGGCTGCAAGGCTTCCCAGGGAAACTGACTCATCGAGAATATAAAACAGGGATCATCAGCTACCTCAATCTGACATTCTTACTACGTGGAGTTCATCAAATTCCTGTGCTTGAATTCAACATCGAGAAGAAACTGATCTCTCGACTGGAATGGCATCGTCTTGCTCGTGAAGCGGTCATGATTCGTATGCAAAAAGCAGCGGCGTAAACAAGACTGTTTAGCAGCACACTTAAAGTGTGCTGCCCGATGAGTATTCAAACTCACAGAAGTTGCTTTTCGAATTGACTTACATTTCCCGTGGGAGAATTTAAGGCTCGATCACTTTAAGACGAAGAGTCGCTGATATTACAGTGTTTGTTTAAGTTCCAGGATCTGTGATTTAAGAACTGCGTCCTGTGTCTCGTCCGAAAGTATCTCAAGCAATTGAGTCAGGGTCTGCTTCTGATCAGCGGAGAGCTTTTCATGGACTTGGCTTAACGCTTTCATGCTGTTGATCAGGATTAACATTCGCTCGAAATAGGTAGACTTCCCTTCTTCTGTCTTCACTTGGTTTGGATCAAGATCCCAATCCTTAGCGCCTCGAATCAATTCTATAAAGACGGGAATTCCCTCAGCGGAATCATTTCGCGAGAGACCAATCGCTGCATTAGTTCGCGTCATCAAATCTGGATCACTTAGCAAAGCGACGAGTCGTTGCTGGCTCTTTTCAGATGGAAATAGACCCAGAGCATACGCTGCCTGATGACGTAATAGGCGATCTCCTTCTTTGGAAATATCAATCAGCTCGCCAACGAGTTCTGGCTGACTCAATGTCTGACCAGACGCCTGAACATTCCCAGCGAGCATAGCAAGACCGATCAACGAATGTTTACGAACATTCCGGTCTTTGTCCTCTTTGATGCCTTCTCGAAAGACAGGCACGATGACATCTTGAACTCTCATTCTCCCAAGTGCTTTTGAGAGGAACTCCAGGTTCTTCAATTCTTCTTCATTGAGATCTTGCAGCGGAATGAACTCTTCATAGAGGTCTGCTAATGCAGTTGCGATTTCAGAGTTCGCTGCCAGGTTTTGCGTGTTCTCACCTCGCTGTGCGTCGGCATCGAGCATCTGTGCCAATCCAAGAGCACCGCGCCAGCGAACATGTGGGTTCTGACTTTTGACATCGGTCACAAGTTGCCGCCAATCCAATTCTTGAGAGGCGAGCTGACCAAACGCAGCATAAACTCCTACGATCACGGCAACGATAATTGCCGGGACCAAAAACAATTGAATGATCATCCCCGCGGAAGGAGGCTCAACGGGAGGCAAGTCATTCGGCAGACTCACAGACAAATCTTCCTGAGAAACGTCATTCGGAGAGTTGTGTGAATCGTCTGCGGGCGGGAGTTGTGAATCAGACATACTGTGGAGGGTTAGGAATTAGGAACTGGGAAGTAGGAATGAGAAGAAGCAAGTTGAAAGTTGAATCGCATGCGTTGACCACTTTGACCCTCGATCCCTAGCCACTTGATCATCACTGAAGAGTTTATGACCATTCACCACAGAATCAAGCGGTTGCTTCAATCGTTGACTGACTCGTTCAGGAAAACTTACTTCACAGGTGTCAAAACGACCTTCCGTACATCCATAACGGCGTTTTTGGCTAATTTCGTAGGACGTATTTCGAGATTGTAAGTCCCAGCGGTGGGAATTGAGACGCTCCCAATTCGCCGTAGTTTGAAATTCTGGAAATGTCCGGTCTCTTCGACCGTGAATTTCACTTCGTCAATCTTCTTCCCTTCATGGGTGATAAGCACCGAGACTTCGCTGCCACCTTGTCCTGTTCCACACCCTTGCAGAATATCCAAATGAAACTCTCCGGCGTCTTTGACGTTCAATGACCAGTCAACCCAGTCTGTTGCAATTGTCCAATAACCGACAGTGTTTTTGTGAGGTTGTGGTTCGAAACGTAATTTCTCGCTGTCCTTTTTCTTCCCATGCGTGACCGCAAAGTGAGCAGGTATTTCAGTCGATTCAGCATTTCGAGAGACATCAATTGTTTTAATATTCAGATGATGCTCAGGCGCGTCCAGGAGTTCAACGATAACAACTTTGGGTCCGGTTTCCGGAGGCTGTGTCAGCTTCACTCGCCATTCCAATGGTTCCGGAGACAGAGTCAATTGTTCTTCCGAGTTCCCTTTCCAGTAGACCGACTTTAATCGCGCGTTCAACCTTGGAAATCGTAATTCTCCAGGCTCCGGGAGGTTCTGTTTGAAAGTGAACTCGACACTCATGCCATTAACTAACGCAGTGTCCGCATTCCCCTGAATGCTCTTAGCTTCTGCAAAGGTTTGTTGAGATGTCAGCAGCATAGCGAGTACCAACGTACTGCGGATGATGAGAGAAACATTCATAAGGCGTGCTCATAATTCAATAAGGATCGCTTGGTGCTTTGTCGTTATTTTCTCGTAATTCGGCAGCCGGGATTCCAACAACCGCTAGCTCTGGTCGCGATTGTGTTTGTGAATCATTCAACTCAATTTCGTGCAACGGAGTTCCATCTTCCCTGCGTCGCAAAAGAAAATAACCAATCGTGGTACTCGTCCAGAAGAAACTAAAGGCATACGCTGCAGGAATCAATAACGCCGCTCCAATCCAAAGTCCCAAAATTTTGGTAGCGAAGCTGTTCTCGAAGTAACCTTGAGATAGGTCTTTTAGCACCAACAAATTATTGAATGATGTGATGGAGATCTCTTGCCCAAGTCCTGCTCCGACTGAAGAGAAACTTAAAGTGACCGTCAGGCTGGTCGCAAATGTTACGAACAGCATTGTCAGCGAACCATAGGCAAAAGCGATGCAGGTGAGGAACAGTGCGTACCACGGGCGATTCAGCAGATAACTAAAAGCCCGACTCAGAGCATCGAAAGTGTCGTTCTTCTCAACGGCTCCCGAACAGACCATCAATGGCCAACCCAGTATGAGACCCAACAAAAGTAAAAATAAGATGAGTCCGCTGAGTAAAAACATTCCCCAACAAATTGCGAGAACGATTTCACCCACGACTGGAATCCGACCAACGAAACCCGAAATCCAGTTTATGCTCCACAGCAACGCGAAGCTGACCAGTGAAATCAAGGGAGCCATCAAGACGATAGGAGCCTGCTTGAGTGAAAACTTCGTATCACGAATCAACGAACGTCCCTGTCCTGTAAACTCTCTGGCTGCCATCCGTGAAATCAATCCACCAAAGACCGCAGCGATAACGAGTCCCCATAAAAGCTGTAACCACGCATGCCACCACCAGCGATAGTTGTGAAAAGTCACTAGTCCTAGTATGGATTGTGTGACATTTTCATAGAACCAGGAAACTTTGTTAGAGCGGGAAATCACCGCAGTCAGAGGATCACTCCTCATTGACCGGACGACATCAATTCTCTCTTGAGGATTGGAGAATCTGATCTGTTGAGAAACGGGGAATTGCCTAGATGTAATTGAAGAAGGACTGTTCTCATTCTGACCAACTAGCATGAATGTCAGTAGCGAACTGACCAAGCCCCAGAGAACAACTGCAAAGAACGCAGCGAGCATTTTCTGATAGTCGATGGCAATTCGGAAGCCGCGAAACATGCGTAACCACGGCAACCATCGCTGTAATTGAGCGACATTCGTGATCTGGAAGTTCTGGTCGCTCTCTTCAAACTCGCTCAAAGTCGATATCTCTTGTTGGTTCACTTTCAATTACAAAAGTAGAGTTTGACCAAGAGTTGATTTCGAATCAACGCTAAACGAATATATGGCTGAGAGTTGAGGGACTAGAGTTGAGAGAAGAAAACCTGCATGCTTCTGAGCACTCGAATCGTATCAAAAAATTAAAGGCGGTTGGTATCAGATACCAACCGCCTTGTTTTGAATCGACTCAACTTGTCGCTTAATAAGGATTCTGTTGAGCAGGCAGACTTGGACCTCTTAGCTGAGGTGCAGCGTTTTGGTATTGCACGGGGGCAATTTGTTGTCCCTGTTGGAAGATCTGCGAGTAATTTTGGTGTGGCTGGAATTGCGGTTGAGCATATTGTGGCTGGGCGGGGGCAGTCCGATATCCTTGAGGTGCAAACTGCTGCGGAGACATTAAGTATGCACTCGGAGATCCGGGGATCTCGGTTTCTTTGATTGGCTTTGGGTAATGGCTGTTTTCTTCAGTTGGAGGTGTTCCTGGATAAACAGGTTCATGATTCCCCTGCGAGAGGTCTGCCATGTGCTCGTATTTGTGCCAGAACTGCTGTGAATATGGCATCACAGGCGACATTCCAAAACCTTGCGCGGTCGTCGATTGTCCGAAGACATGATGATAGTTGTAAGGTCGGAATGAATGATATCCATGGTAGTATGGCATCATCTTGATGTAGCCATGCTTCCAGCGGTCTTGTTCGTCGTAGTAGTACATTTGCTCATTACTACCAACCGATGCGGCGCCGATAAACTGCCCACCGTCGGGATACTGAGTGTTGCCAGCATATTGAGCATCGTCATAGTAAGGTTGTTGAGCCGAAGCGACGGAAGCGCAGGTCGCTGTCAACATGATCATTAATAACTGGCGTTTCATCTGCAATCTCCATACGACAGATCGATCAATATTGAACGGTTACTGTCATGCTCAGGCAAATCAATCTCTATCTCTAAGATCGGCAACGGATGTTCCATTCTGCGTGAATTTGACGATTTTAATGAGACGTTTTGGCACCGGGACATTTAATCGATATATCAGACATGATCTGCAAGTTCTTCTTGAATTCCAGCAGGTTTAACTCAAGTCATCTCAACATCGGTCACGCCCACATTTACGTTCGATTCCAGTTCAAAACAACAATTCAACATCATTGATGATCATCGGAGTCGATCTATGAAATTCTCAAGCCTTACGGCAGCACTTTTGTTTGCAATCTCCTCAGCGGCGAATGCCCAGGGACCGTCTTTGCCAATACTGCCGCCGAATCCAGTTCAGGTCTCTCCGGTTCCGATTTCACCAACACCGATGTTGAACCAGCCGGTGCAGAAAGTACAAATCCAAGTCAACAAAATTCCTCCGGCAGTTACTCCGATCCCAAAGCAAGTTCAGCCAATACTTCCTCCTGTTCCGACGCCTGTGAATATCCAGC
Organism: Planctomicrobium sp.; assembly: GCA_018659505.1. Lineage (GTDB taxonomy): Bacteria > Planctomycetota > Planctomycetia > Planctomycetales > Planctomycetaceae > Thalassoglobus. Next base: position 2,599 of record JABJMI010000243.1, on the reverse strand, counting down.
CCATACCAAGTCTGAATAGCAATTCAATCGCTCCTCATCCAACAGTCACTCCTCACGATGGACAATTAGCTCAGCCACCAAGTTATCCAGCGGTGAATCAACCAACACCTGTTTATCAATACCCAGCGCATTCGACTCGAAGCTATTCACAACCGAACACTTATTCTTATCCAGTTCAGAATTCTTACGTTCTGCCGCAACAGAGCTATTATGAGAGCTACCCAATCGATGGCGACGGAATCAATCCAGCAGGTGCAGAAGGAGTCTATGTTGGACCAGCGTTTTCAGGCGGGATGCACCAACGATACCCGCTCTATGATTACAGACGTCCTTGGTACACACGCGGACCAGCAAGCTACAATGTCGATATCGTCTGGTAGAGCAACTTGTCAGTTGCGAAAATGTTTTGCAGCACACTTTAAGTCTGCTGCAAAGCGATAAATCTATGCTGGCGCTTTGAACTCAAAGCGTTCGCATTGCGAGAAGAACTCAAGCGGGTTGTCGTAGACAACCTTCTTGATCTTCGCTTCGCTGTGCCCTCGTTTCCTCATCTCTTGAATGAAGTCCGGGACAGCGAGCGGATTGGATGGTCCCCAGTCACCTGCGGAGTTGACCATAATGCGATCATCTCCATAGCGTTCAATGATGTCTGCTGCACGTGCGGGGGTGCATTTTGTCGTCGGATAAAGTGTCATCCCACACCAGAACCCACCTTCTTTGGCGTACTTCACAGTATGCTCTTCCACGTGATCGATGCAGACCCGCTCGGCAGGAATGTCGTTTCGTTCCTGAAGCATGTCGACGATCATACGTGTCCCTTTGTACTTGTCCTGCAAGTGGGGAGTATGGATTAAAACGAGTTCATTTGTCTTGGCAGCGAGGTCAAGATGTTCACGAAAGATGGTTGATTCGTTCGGAGTGTTCTTGTTGAGACCAATCTCTCCGATGCCAAGGACTCCAGGACGATTAAGAAACTCTGGAATCATCGCGATCACTTCGCGCGAGAGCGAAATGTTCTCAGCTTCTTTGGCATTGATGCATAGCCAGGTGTAGTGCTGAATCCCGCTCCATCCGGCACGTTTTGGTTCGAACCCGGTCAGTTGTTCAAAGTAATCCCGAAACCCTTCCACAGTGCCACGATCAAAGCCTGCCCAGAAAGCAGGTTCGCTGACAGCAACGCAACCCATACGAACCATCCGCTCGTAATCGTCGGTTGTACGGGAAACCATATGAACATGTGGGTCAATGAAATACATGGTGCTATGTAGGTTTGAGGGTTTCTGAGTTACCGAATGGTCCGCATGGAAAATAGGGTGCCACTGGCTCTGCCAGTGTTTCGCAAGTTCATATCCTGCTTAGTTTGCACTGGCGAAGCCAGTGGCACCCAGTCCTGAAATCAAAATGGACAAAGCCCTAGTTCTACTGAATGATTTGAAGATGTTTAAGAATCTCTTCTGGTGACATTACATATCCAATGTAGAACGATCCAAACTCTGCGTACTTCGCAGAGGCTTTATCGAATCGCATCGTGTAGACGATCTCTTTGATGTACTCGGGAGCACGACCCCACAAGGTGACTCCCCATTCCCAGTCGTCGAAGCCTGTGGACGCCGTAATCAACTGCGAGACTCGACCGGCAAATTTAATTCCGGAAGTGGCATGTTCCGACATCAAAGCTGACCGCACACTGAATGGCTCAGTAAACCAGTTCGCGCCCGGAACTCGACTCTTGTTCATTGGGTAAAAACAGTTGATCGGCCAATCTGGGAAGTCAGGATAAAGTCGCTGCTTGTTCATCATTGGGAGTCGTTGACTGTAAGCATTCACTTTCGCTTCAAAGGATGGATCATCAGGAGACGTTCCTCCGAGCTTCAGCTTCTCTGAATACTGCTCAATGGTAGGCACATACTCAGAAACTTCTGTGATCGAAACAAATGAATAGGTTGGTTTGAAAGCAACTCCCAGTGGAGTCGCCAGTAATCGCTGATGCACGGCATCAATCTTCAGAGGGTCATTATCCAGCATCATGAGACCGAAGTCTGCACGATGTCCGGAAACGGCGAAGCTTTGAATTCTAGCAGGAGCATGTTCTCCTTCAGGGTCTAAAACTGCAGCGACCTTTTGCGCACCAGCAGTGATTTCATCATTGGACAGTTGTTTGAGTGCTGCTCGATCAATTTGATAGTAACTGTGCAGGCAATGCCAACCTTCAGCTGTGTTTGTCGTTGGGTCAGGCAGTTGCTGGGCGGGAGCGTGAGGGCGATTCATAAGTCGACTGCTATCTGTTTGCTGTGAAATGAGTGTTCAGCGTTGATGATAGAAACCAAAGACCAAAGTGGAAACCGAACCAGAGTGAAGTCATTCACTCACATTTACGAATAAGCACGGTGTCTTCGTCTTAATACTTGGTTTTCTTGGTTCGCTGAGCCGTAGATGTTGCCAAATGTCATCAAGCTCTGGCTGTGAGTCTCTGCTTCTTAGGCTAGCTTTCATGTATTGCACTGGAAGTCATTGAAACTTCCTTTGCGAATTCGCTCGTACTGATTTCCTCTCATCAACGGATCTATTCTCCCCATCAATTAGGTAATCAATATGTACT
>JABJMI010000245.1 GCA_018659505.1 Planctomicrobium sp. | reverse complement strand
TCAAAAATATATTTGATTATTGAATTTTATAAGCTTCGAAAGCGTCACCATACAAAAAGGGATTTTCTATGAAGCCTTAATCTGGCGCGCTCGGGAAAATCCTTGAGTAGTATTATCACAATACAGATTGGAACCGCCCAGCTAAGGCATCCATCAGTGGGGGAGAGAAGCTTTGACAATGTTTTAGACGAGAGGTAATTACTTAAAATTCTTAACGCAGTTTCAAAGCCGTCTTGAAGCTTTTCGGCTGACTCGTGAGTCTTCTTATTAACCACAAAAGTCCTGCGAGCATGACTGCAAAGATGAAGAACATCAGCAGACCGTAGTTAAAGAAAATGGTCCGCAGTGTGTACATCGGGGCGACGGCTTCCGAGCGGCGTTCTTGAACGATGGCTATCCAGTTGGCGGAAGAAATTTCCGAGACAGCAGCCAGCCATTCGCCTTCATACTTTGTATCGACATCAGCGAGAGGATCTTTGTAATGAAGAACTGTGTGCTTCTGTTCTAAAGCGTTCTCTAGAACTTGACGTTCTTCATTTGTTAATTGAATTTTTTGTTTCAAATCAAAATCATTTTTCAACTCAGACAGATTGTCAGCAGACATCCAGTTGTGATCAAGCAGGAATGGTGGCTCTTCTCGCATATCAACAAGTGAGAGGAAACGGTCCTCAGCGGGGGGGGCTGCTGACTTCTTCAAATTGGCTCGAATCCTGCGTTCCCATTGATTTAGAAGATCCGTCAAGTGGATCGTTCTCGCAAGAATACCGATGACTTCGGTCTGTTCACGGTCCCAGACCGGAACAGCGACAGCGACCATATATTGCTTTGTATTACTACTTCGAAAAGCGAGTGAAACCCCTGATTTTGTACGAGGTTTGACTTCGCCACCGATGGATGTCCCTCGTTCGAGTTCTCTACCGAGGCTGTGAAAATAATCGCGGTAAGCAAAAGAGTTGCCAATCGAGTCCTGCCAGGGATCTCGAAATATTTGAATCCCTGTGCTATCAGTTAGAAAGAGACTTTCATCGATTGTGCGATGCTGTCTTTCGAAGCGTTCGTTCGTTTCTTCCCGCCACTCCGTGAGTATCTCGTTAACATCGTGTCGATATCCGTCGAGAGTATCTTCTCCTGTTTTAGTGGGAAGTTTTTTCGCAAGGCGTTCAAGCTCATCGGTTCTCTCTAAGAGTTCCTGATCTACGCTGGCTGCCAAAAGACGAACAGTAGCTGCGTCGCTCGTTAATGCACGCTCGAAAAGATTTGATTCTGCTTCGTTAACGGCTTGGGGAACGGCGGTGCTCGCAATCCAAACCATAATGAACATGAATAGAACCGGTCCCAAGATCCCAAGCAAGACAAGCGGTCTTCGTGCTCGATTGACTTCTCGTTCACTCAGACGATCAAGAATGACCTGCGGGTTAGGGATTCGTTCCTTGGGTTCCTTCTTCAAACTGTCGTCGATCAAAGAAATTAAAGCACGATCCATGCCGGGAACACTGCGGTGCTCGACAGGTATTGGTGATGTCTCAATTGTTTCACGGTAGAGTGCCAATCTTTCTGGAAGCGTCTTGGCATTCGCGATTTTGTCTTGTGATGTCCCTGAATCATAAGGCGGAATTCCTACGACCATATGATAGAAGACTGCTCCCAAAGCATAGACATCCCAACGAACGTCGGGGACAGCGTCCAACGCTGCCTGTTCAGGAGCCATATAATAGAAAGTGCCGAGGGCTGGCGATTGATCAGAAGTCAGTCGCGATTGACCAAAGTCACCGAGGCGAGCTTCGTCACCATGATCAAGCAAAATGTTCGCAGGCTTGATGTCGCAATGCAAAATACCCGCACCATGTGCATGGACTAGAGCGCGTGCAACTGATTTGGTGATCTCGATGGCTTGCTTAATTGGAACTGGACCAGCTTCGAGTAAGGTTGCCACCGATTCGTGTGGCAAGTATTCCATCACGAAGTAAGGAGGATCGTGATCCCAACCAACGTCCAAGAGTCGAACAACATCACGTGAGGCATCAAGCACCGCCAGCTTTTCAACTTCGCGAGTCAGTAATGTCCAATCAAGTCCACGTCGATTTGTGAAGAATTTAATTGCAACGTGACGACCAGTTTTCTTTTCTCGAGCCAGCCAGACCATTCCAAATGAGCCCTCGCCGAGACAGCGTAAGACATCATATCCTGCGACGGAATTCGGGACTCTGCCAGATCGTAAACTCAGCCGACGAGAGACCTCAAGTTCTTGCTCATCCTGAACCGGAGTCAACTCTAACGGGGAATGATTATTGTCGTCGGGGGGATGTGACATTGAAGCTTTATTGGTGCGTTAAAACGCAATATTCATTTGGAATCTAAAAACTAGGCACTGAGACACGGAGAAAAAATCAGTACCGATATTCAATAATGTATTTGTAAAAATCGTAGTCGTTCACAGCTTCTATTTAAAAAATGAACAGAAGGGTGCGGAGGGAGCAGAGAAAAAGTTGATAGGTTTTGAAAAACATCATGTGTTAACCCGAAACGCCAGGTAAATTCATAAACCGTGCTATATAAACTTGAAACATCAATAGCAGGAGTGAGCATCTAACCCGGGGCGAAGTTCTTTATATGTATTTGAAGGTGCGGAAGTAGTATTATTCCGCTGCTCTCTTTGCTTCCTCCTGTTCAATCTTTTTCTATCAGTAGTTTCTAACATACAGGATTTAATCCATAAGTCGCTTAACTTCGTAGATATCTTCCTCCGTGTCTCAGCGTCTCCGTGGTAAATTTCCTTTCTTCTTTACTTTCTTGAATTACGCAATCAAGTCATGAACTACACGACCATGAACGTCAGTCAGCCTGAAGTCACGACCTGAGTAGCGATATGTTAACTCTTCATGATTGAAACCGAGAAGGTTTAACATTGTTGCATGTAAATCATGAACGTGCATCCGGTTCTCGGTTGCCTGGAAACCGAATTCATCTGTGGAGCCGTAAACAGTACCACCTTTGACGCCGCCGCCAGCCAGCCAAACTGTGAATCCATGATGGTTGTGGTCGCGACCATTCACCTTTCCCTGATTCGAGCCTGGTGTTGGCAATTCCACAACGGGAGTTCTGCCGAATTCTCCACCCCACAAGATGAGAGTTTCATCGAGTAAACCTCGCTGTTTGAGGTCTTTCAGTAATGCTCCAAGAGGTTGATCCAATTGACCAGCGAGCTTTCGATGGTTCACTTCAAGGTCGTCGTGATTATCCCAAGGCTGCCCTGCTCCATGCCAGAGTTGCACGAAGCGCACTCCCCGTTCTACTAATCGTCGTGCCATTAAACATTGACGAGCGTGGACACCTTTCCCATACATTTCGTGTATATGTTTTGGCTCTTTCGAAATATCAAAAGCATCCGAAGCCTGAATCTGCATCCGATAGGCGAGCTCAAGCGAATGAATACGTGACTCAAGTTGAGGATCGTGCCCCCGTTGATCGAGATGTTGTTCATTCAACGCTTGTACAAGATTAAGTTGCGCCCGCTGTTTTTTAAGGGAAAGTGAATCGTTGCGGATGTTTGCAATCAACTTCTCGATATCCTGATGCTGGCTATCGATGTACGTCCCTTGATAGACACCCGGTAAAAATGCGGAACGCCAATTCGCTGTCTCGGTGATTGGATATCCTCCGGGACACATTGCGATGAAGCCGGGCAAGTTCTGGTTTTCGGTTCCGAGACCGTATGTTGTCCAACTGCCGAAGCTGGGACGAATCAATCGTCCATCGCCGCAATTCATGAGCATCAAAGATGGTTCATGATTCGGAACGTCAGCGTGCATGGAACGAATGACGCAAATATCGTCGACGGATTCCGCAACGTGAGAGAATAACTCGCTGACTTCAGTTCCACTTTCTCCATATTTCTTGAACTTGTACGGTGAACCGAGAGCTGCTCCGGTTTTACGTTCTGTACGAAGATTTTTTGATGGTAGTTCTTTGCCGTGATACTTCGTCAACATCGGTTTCGGGTCGAACGTGTCAACGTGCGAGGGACCACCATTGCAGAAAACATGAATAACGTGCTTCGCGGTCCCAGGAAAGTGCGGATTTTTGACCGCCATGGGAGAGGTCGCTGCCGCCGATGCCGAGCGAGAATTTTCTCCTCCTAACAACGTCGCCAATCCCAACATACCAAGTCCTTGACCGGACCGTTGCAGCATTTCTCGTCGAGAGAGATAGGGAAGTCCTTGCATGATTGCTACGCTTATTTATTGAAACTTGTTCACATTGAGTCAAGTTTCGTCGAATGGAGAATGGTGGAATGGGGTTTATACAATGCTTAGCTGCACACTTTATTGTGTGAAGCCCGGTCGACGATCATTTTATTGAAAAACATGCCTGGGACGTCCAAAACAATTCGGTCAACATTAGCCCCATTCAATGTTCAGAGGAATCGCCGTATAACATCGGCAGAGTTCTCTATTTTACGATGTTATGTCTGAATAAATCCAGAGGCAATGACTATTATACAGCCTCTAACGAAACCCAAAGTTGAATCATGAGACAGGGATGTCCTCCGAAAAGTCAGATGCCATTGTCATTCGTCAAGCAGACTTCAGCGAGTCGAGCAGGGTCTTGACACTATTCACCCGAGATTTTGGGAAAATTTCCTGTCTCGCTAAGGGCGTCAAACGATTGAAGACTGCTTTCGAAGGTTCTCTCGACTTGCTTTCGGAATGTCGAGTCGTATTTATTCACAAGCAGTCGTCAGGACTCGACCTGCTGACGGAAGCTCAGCTCATCAAAAGGTTTAAACCTTCTCCCAAAAGTTTAACTCATTTGTATGGGGGATTTTACATCGCGGAGCTACTCAATGCTCTGACGGAAGAGAGTGACCCTCACCCAGAACTTTACCAAGCTGCCGCTGACGCCCTTTTCATCCTCAGTTCTGAATCTCCCCCAGACACCGCAATCTTCCGTTTCGAACTGATTGCATTACGTGAAATTGGGCAACTTCCAGACTTT
>JABJMI010000195.1 GCA_018659505.1 Planctomicrobium sp. | reverse complement strand
TCCAAAACAAATCCGGTCGAGAGGTAATTCTCTGCGGGTCCGTGTGTGTTCGATTTACTCGTTAGCGTGTGGACAAATGCGATGTCGTCAACAAGTTCTCCCAAGTGAGGAACCATGTCTGAGACCATTTTTCCGGTCTCGCCATAAGGCTTGAAATCATATTGCGGGCGTGCCAAGTTCCCTGCCGGACCTTGAAACGTCACGGCGGGACCACCTTCGAGTGGAGTCCCATCGCGTTTGATGAGTTCTGGTTTGTAGTCAAATGTTTCGAGTTGGCTACAAGCACCGGCACAGAAAATTACAAGAACATTCTTTGCCTTAGCATCAAAATGAGATTGCCGCGGCGCGTGTGGTTGCCCGGGATCGATGACAGGTCTCTTGGCTGCCAAAAGTTGATCATCTGCCAGCAGACTGGCTAGCGCAATACTGCTTAGGGATGTTCCAGTCTGGCTGAGAAAATCTCGCCTAGAAAGCAACTGTCGCCCAGCGGAGCTGAGAATTTGTGAATCTGTTCTATTCATGATTTGACTTTGTAGTCTTCAAAAAAACGTATCCATTTACAGTGTGGCATTTAATACTGAGTTAGTAATTGCAAACAAGTTGTCGCGGAGCAACTGTCTGTGCTGATCGAATTGACATTTGCAGTTCTACTATTCACAAAACGTCACTCCGTGACGAATAAATGAGGCGCCGAATCCTTCCTTGGGTTGAAACCCAAGGCTATCACAAGAAGTGCCTCCGGCACTGAATACATTTGTAATTTAAAAGTATGAAAGAGACCGTTTCCATTCAGGTTGCTAGAGGAAATCATATTCCCCCTCTGCTCTCTCTCTGCTTCCTCCTGTTCAATAGTTTCTCCTTTACAGACACAAAAAAATTATGGAAGCATCAGGAATTCGTTACTATTCATCAGCACTCTGATGACCGTTGGCAAGCCGTGCGTTTGAATCACTTCGCTAACTGTTTCGATTTCAGGTTGCGTGGGATCGCGAAGAAGCAACATGCGAAATGCTTCTACAGCTTGCTCATCCGTTTCTGCGTGGTTCTTTTCCAGTTGATCGGAAATCGAGATTGCGAGGTCAGCGACAAAAGGGCTGTTAAACAAATTTAACGCCTGAATCGCTGTCGTCGATTGACTTCGTACCGGCGTCGGCTGCCCGGCGTCCGGGCAATCAAACGCTCCGAAGACAGGGACTGATTCCATGCGAATCTTGTGAGCGTAGATCATCCTGCGGAATCCGTTCTCGTCGAAATCCGTCACTGGTGGAAAGCCGGAGAGCCCTCCGCGTGATTTGAAGAAATTAAAGCCCGATCCTCCCATCTTCAAATTGAGTTTCCCGCTGACTTGCAGCAGGCTATCACGAATGACTTCCGCTTCGAGACGACGACTCGGGAATCTCCAAAGCAGCCGACAGTCTGCATCAACTTTTTGTGCGACCGGATCAATCTGATTTGATTGCTGCCAGGTCTTTGAATTCAAGATGAGCCGATGCAGGTGTTTCAATGACCAGTTATGCTCAATCAATTCGGTAGCGAGCCAGTCAAGAAGTTCTGGGTGAGATGGAGTTGTTCCGTTCAGTCCAAAGTCGCTGGGAGTCTCTACGAGTCCGGTTCCGAAATGATATTGCCAAACGCGGTTGACGATGACGCGTGCGGTGAGTGGATGATCGGGGCGAGTCATCCATTCAGCGAGAGTTTTTCTCCTCGTCGCATCTTCCGCTGACGCCGGTAGCTCCACATCTCCTAACACCTTAGGAACAGCTGGAAGCACAGCCTCTTGCGGTTGTTCGGGATCGCCCCGCAGTAATAGATTTGTCTCGTGAGGAGCTCGTAAAACCCCGGCGTAGACCATCTCTCTCTGCGATAATTTCTCTCGCTGCTTCTCTAATTTCTCTAGGTATTTGCCGATGATTGTGAGTTGAGATTTGTTTTGTGGAGAAGCATTTCGAACGCGTAGGCTTGACTCATTATAAACAGTATTGAGTGGGAGCCGATCTGACGAACTCGCAACTAGGGTCCAGCTTTCACCTTCCTCACTGACTTCAATTTGATAGTTGACAGGGAGTCGATCCTTGAATTTGCCCACGCGATCACGTCCCCAGACAATGCGATCAATGGTAACAGGTTCTGGAAATTCAAGTTGGACCCAGCCTTTACCTTTTTCATTAGAAATCCAACTTTTAGAATTCCCATATTCTCCGTCATTGATGTGTCTGAGTTGATGACTGCCTGTTGTGGAATAATTCCCTGAAGCGGTAGGGACAACGCCATACTCAGCGAGAGCAATATTCTTCTCTGGATTGGTCGGACTAAAAACTTCGAGTTCGTCCAAGCATGGTTGGTAGCGATCATCATTCGTTGTTGCAAATGATGTGAAACGTATCTTTTTAATTTTGACTGGTGAGATACGCTCAAAATTCTGTTCGAAATTGACCGGCTCTCTTAGCTGAGGAAATTCTCGATCAGGCCTCGACGAATCCGTTTTCTCTTGCAGAATAATGACGTCAGCGGTGATCCCAGTTCCCGTCTCGCCACCTCGGACGATTAACTTACTATTCTTGTTGATGACATGAGAACCAGCGCTGCGAAAACTACTCCAGAGCGGACTTTTTTCAGTCTCGCCAGAACTACGTCCAGCGACGTAGTATTGATCGACTTGAGCAACTTCTGTCTGATCATCTTTGGTTAACAAATCTCCATCGAGATCAAGTACATATCTTGCATCGTTCGTGTGAACTCCTGATCCATGAACTCCCCACGAAATCCAGATTTGAAATTCTCCTTCAGCCTGAAAATTGTAAGTGAGAACATCATCTCCCGGTTTGTTGTCCCACCACGTGTAACGAGCTTTTCCGATGTTCGGAAACCAGCTCTTTCCACCAGAGTCATTCTTGTATCCACGCTTTGTGCCGTCAGGATGATCTCCATGCCCCACCTTCGCTTGTAAGAGTGTGACATGTTCGAG
>JABJMI010000216.1 GCA_018659505.1 Planctomicrobium sp. | reverse complement strand
CGATTCCACGAGAAATGTATCGTTGACTCCGTCACGTTTGGAAGACAGATCTGGACCTAGTCGGTCACCCCGGTTCGGGTCATGACATTTTGCACAAGACAATGCTTGATTGTAAAAAAGTTTTGCTCCACGAACGGGATCGCCAGTCCTTCGAGCTTCGCTGGCTATCTCGTTGGGATTTAAAGCTGATAATTCTTGATTCAGAGCCACCGGCAACGGATCACGTAAAGAGAGTCCTTTGATCGACAGCTCGTGGATCGACCAATACTTATCCTTTGAGTTCCCTGTTTGGTGAATGCGAATGTGTTTCACCGGCTCGGGGCAGTCGACTTCGATGTCCGTGACGGAATCGTCACCGATTCCCTTCGCCACGAGGTCGCTCCAAGTGGTGCCGTCTTCAGAAACCATCACTTCGTAGGCACGTGGGTAGTCATGCCCCGAGCCTTTGCTGTCCAATGTCAGAGAGAGCAGTTTAACCGCTTCCGGGAGTTCAATTCCAAACCACATTCCCGGTTTCTGAGTTGTTCCAGTATCCCAGCGGCTGTTTGGATTTCCATCGATCGCAGCTCCAATTTTATCATTTCCATGAGACGCGTTCAGTTTCCATTGCTCACGAGAGTCCAGCGGAGGAGGATCGAAGTATTTGAGTTCATTTAAAGTCCAAAGACTGTCTCGATCCGTTGATTCTTCACGGATTCGAGCGATGTCCTCGGCTTCAATGAGTGCTCCCTTGTTTCCCCAATCATTGCGAATGTAATTGGCGGCATCGCTAATCCACTGATCTGTATTGGCTCCCATCGGTAACATGAGTCCAGCCGTGTACGTCTTACCATTAACTGGTCCCATCAAGCCGTTGATCAGGATACGGGCGAGGCGTTCCTTATGTCCGGTCACTCGTTCCGATCCGTCGAGGGAAGGAGCGACAAACATTCCTTCAATGTCGGGGGAACTGACTCCTTTTCCATTTGCACCGTGACAGGTGATACACAACGTCGTATAGATCATCTTACCTCGGACAACGGATTCAGCCAGGAGTTTGTCGCGTCGGCGAATTTCCTCCAGTCGTTTTGCCTCAGCGATCATTGCCGCCATGCGAGACTCGATCTGGTTCGAAATTTCAGTAATTGCGAGGTTGTCAGGATGTCTCGAAAGTATTTGCTTGGTTATGGCTTGTTCGTCGGGATGACGAACTCGAAAGATTGACAACAATGTCTGAATTGCAACTTCAGTGCTCTCATCTGCTATCGAACGCTTGAGTAGTGCATCAAATGAGCGGTCATCCTTTAGGTTGGGTTCTGTGAGCCGAATCACAGCTGCTCGAATACGTTCATCAGGATCAGAAAAACAGCTCTTTAGCAGTTCTTTGTCAACAGAATCAAGTCCTTCCAGTGTCCAGAGCGCGTGCAAGCGTCCGAGCGGATTATCTCCGGATTGAGCAAGACGCTTGAGTGCCGGAACAACACTTTTATCACCATGTAGTATAATCAACTTCTGGGCTTCGCTCCGCCACCAGCCATTCGGATGAGAGAGATGTGCAACAAGTTGCGCAGGTGTTTCCTCCAGCATTCTTGGCTGAGCCCCACGCTGAGTTGATTCATGATCGATGCGAAAAATTCGTCCGCGACCGATATTTTTTTCTAATTCATAGTCCTGAACAATGCCACGCAAATAGGATCCCTCGCGGACCCAGTTCCCTTCTTGAATGATGCCCCGGTACATATCTACGAGATACAGGCAGCCATCCGGACCTGTAGCACTGTTAACGGGACGAAAGTTGGGATCTGTCGAAGCGATAAACTCTGATTGTTCGTATGCGTTGGAAACGATGATGCGACCCTCGTTGTTCGTCACCTTCGCCCGACGAACAAGGCGACCGACCGGTTCTGGAATGATCAGGTCACCATGAAAATCTTCAGGTAGTGAATTGCCACGATAGATCGATTGACCACAGCAACCGGTAAAACGATTGAGCGTGTTATCGTCTCGAACGCGACTCCTTCCGCCCTGAACATCGGGGACAGAATCAATCGGAAAGCACTCTCGGAAATTCTGTGCCTGTTCACCTGGCAAACTAAATTGTCCGTAGATGATTGGTCTTTGGAAGTCCATCGCTGGGTTTTCGCCACCAGCGGTGGAGTAGAAAACACGTCCTACATTATCATGGGTAAGTCCCCATTGCCCACTACTATGTGGTAATGGTTCCTGGATGACCTTGCCGTTCGTGAACCGATAACGATGCCGTGAGTAAGTGGTGTACAGCCAGTTGTCGATATTCCAGATCAACCCACTGGGCTGGTGTTCCAAATTCCCACCGCGCGGTCCACCCTCGTGCCACATCTCAATTTTATCTGCGACTCCATCACCATCAGTGTCTTGATAGCTTTTCAAATCAAGCGTGTTTGTTTCGCGAATGATGACCCGATCAATCAGCGGCAATACCATGCGTGGCAACAAGAGGTTATCTGCAAACACTGTGTGAGTTTCGTAGACCCCATCCCCATCTTTATCTTCGTGTCGCGAGACTCGACTGGTGGGAGTTAACTGATCATTGCCATCAATGTCCTGCATGTACGTTCGCATCTCGACGACGTACAGTCGCCCATTTCCATCCCAGGCGATGGCGGATGGCTCGTGAATGTGTGGTTCAGTCAGCACAGGTGTCACTGAGTAACCAGGAGCCACTTTCATCGTCTTAATTGATTCTTCAGGCGACAGCGGCGGTGCTTTTGTACTGACAGCCTCTTCACCTGCGAGAGTGAACGGGAAGAAACACACTGCAATCAGAGTTGCTAATTTATTCATTAAAAAATTGAACTTGTAGTAAGGAGAAGATAAGAGATCGCAAACTGCGAATGTGTACTGTTGGAATTGTGTTGTTACTGGATCGGGCAATTCAACATCATGTCAATATTCGTTGGCTGATTATTCCGGCGACACCTGTCAAACAGAAGAGGTTGGAAATCGGTTTTGTATTACTTCCCTACAGCGATCACTTCAGCCAATATTTCATTGAATGGACTCAAGATGCATCAAATCAGTGGGCAAGTGAATCGTGGTAGGAGAATGTCGGTGGGAGAGATAGCGTATCTGCTAATACTGACCGTTGTCGAGCCAAGAAATCAACAATTTGACATGCTTGAAAGTGCATCTTGCGATCAATGATAACCGCTGGTTATGACAGGGCTCCAGGAAATACGGTCAAGAGATGATGTCGTTTACAGCGTGAGCTGGACCGACACCTATTCATCTTCATCAGAAATCAAGAATTTGAAATCTGTGGGTTAAACTTTCATGGTCAAAGCCGAGATAAGTGGAGAGCAGTCGAGTGCAGGTCGCGGACGAGAAACCAATTCGCGTTTTGATTATGATGGACTCAAATTGCCAAACGCGATCATGGGCGTCGGGAAAAGCCATCGTTGGAGAAGACTACGCCCCCGAATTTTTGACAACCCATTCAATTTGTGAATCGCGGTGAAGACCACACTTACAATAAGTTTAAATCAGTAGCAGTTGGCTGCGTTTTTCGAGGTGATCAACTTGGAGGGGGTGTCAACGGAGATTACTTCATTTGCGATCCACGAGGCCAAATCGTCAGACGGTTCGGCTCGCATGCCTGGTTATAAAAGATGTGCCCGCGCGACACTTGCCTTGAGGGGCTTACTGGACCGGTTAAATAACAAATCATCTTTTCAATCTGAATTCCCTACTCAATCATCAGATTCGGAATAATGCAAGCGATGATTCTCAGTGACAAGTTCTAACCCTACAGACTTTTCTAATTAGAGAAGTTGCATGATTTTGTTTGCACTTTGCAACATGCGAGGAATACTCAGATGTGAGAGCCTGGAGATTCCTTATGCATACTGCAGTCCAACAAAGTCGAATACCAACTGATTCCATCAGTGGTAGTGGTCATGCTATGAGTAGGAATAAGCCATTGGTTGTCGTCTCCTGTTTGACGATTACGGTAATTGGTCTTCTGATTCAATTTTCAACATATCTGAATCATGATATCGCATGGGTACTGTACTCGACACGCTGGATGATGTCGGGAGCGATTTTCGGACAGGATGTGATTGCAGCCAACCCACCCTTGATTTGGTATCTCTCTTACCCCGTAGTATCAATTTCTAGCGTGTTTGATCTGCGCTTGGATACAGCATTCCGCATTGTCGTCTCAGTGACAGTTATCGCATCGGCATTGTGGAGTCGGGCAATCATCCAGAAGTCGACTTTTAACAAACTCGCAAACACGTTCATGGTGAGTACATTTTTCGTGTTCTTTCTTGATACCTATAAAGACTTTGGGCAGCGTGACAGTTTGGCTTTGATGTTCTGTTTGCCCTATTTCTGTTTGGCTGCTGCGAAACGAGATGGAACGAAATATTCGCTTCTGGAGTCGATTACAGCAGGCCTCATGGCGGGCATGGGCTTGAGTCTCAAGCCTTACTTTCTTCTTGTACCGGTCCTGGTTGAACTTGTGACGTTTAAGCGTTGGGATTGGAAAAGACATTTTCGTCCAGAGACGTATGCGGTTGTCTTTTTCATGTTCGCATATGTCGGATTTCTGTTCATGTTCGTACAAGAGTACCTCTTTGAGGCAGTTCCAATGATTAAGCAAATCTATTGGGGGTTTGAAACATCGTCCTGGACCCTAATGATGTATTCAGCTGAGGAACTCTCAATTACGTTCATTTGTCTCACGATGTTATTCGGTCAGAAATCAAATGTAACATTAGTGAAAGTGATGTTTGCAGTCGCGCTTGGATTCCTCGTCTCGTACTTTGTTCAAAACAAAGGTTACTCTTACCACCAATAACCTTTTCGAGGTTCACTATTCATTGCGGTGTCTGTCTGGATAAGTTCTCTTTCACAGAATTATTCAGAACGCAAACTTAAAGCGTTTCTACAAGTTACTTTGATTTGCCTCGTCGTTATTAGTGTCAACCGAACAGGAAATTGGTTCCTCAGTTACAATTCTTTTTTTGAGGGAGGATCGACTGGGAACACTCAACGAGGAACTCCCGCTGAGCAGTCGGAGTTAATCGCGAGAGTCAACAAGCACGCTAGGTCCAAAAAATTTCTTGCCTTTTCGACTCACCCTTATCCCGGATTTCCAACTGCGGCGTATGTTGATGCTGAGTGGGCAAGTCGAACCAACAGTCGTGTTTTTCTGCCTGCGGTTGCAAAACTAAGATCGATGAATCTTCCTAAAGATGATGAACGCTTAGTTTTTGCTGAAACAATGGAAAGGAAATTCGCATTTAGAGATCTCTCACAACAAGCTGATGTGATACTTGTCGACTCCGCGCAAGACAAACATGGTCTGTTCGGTGTTCAGTTCGACATTCTTGAATTTTACAGGGAGGACCCGCAATTCCGAGAGCTATGGAGAGCCTACAACGAAGTCGAACAGATTGGGTCGACGCGAGTCTTTGTCAGGAGTAAATCACAATGATGAAATCTGCTACTGATAGGGATCACTCTTCCATGGATCTCAGTCATAAAATTTGCGTCGTGATCCCCTGCTACCAAGCACAAGACAGCATCATTCATGTAGTCATCGGCATTGGACCAGAAGTCGACACAATTTACTGCGTCGACGATTGCAGCCAGGATAACACTGCAACAGTGATCAAGGATCTGAAAACGATCGACCCCCGAGTTCGTTTAATCCAACGCAAAGAAAATGGCGGAGTGGGTGCAGCGGTCATCGACGGCATGCAAGCCGCTATTAAAGATGGAATGACGGTGATCGTCAAAATTGATTCCGATGGACAAATGGATCCCAAGCTAATCCCGGCGTTTTGCAAGCCAATTCTGGATGGCGATGCAGACTACGTGAAAGGCAATCGTTTTTTCTTTCTTGAGTCAGTGAAACAGATGCCACTGATTCGAGTTTTAGGAAACGCAGGTCTTTCGTTCCTGACCAAGCTTTCAACTGGATACTGGGAATCGTTCGATCCGACAAATGGATACACCGCACTGAATGCACAGGTCGCTGCCACATTGCCCTTCGAGAAAATTGCCAAGCGATACTTCTTCGAATCAGACATTCTGTTTCGGTTAGGAATCATACGAGCACAAGTTGTCGATCTCCCTCTGGAATGCCATTACGGTGAAGAGACCAGCAACCTGAGTGTTACAAATTGCCTTCTCACTTTTCCTGCCTACCACGCACGGAATTTCGGCAAAAGAATCTTTTACAACTACTTCGTTCGCAACTTTTCCATGGCGTCAATGAACCTCGTTTTGGGGAGCCTGTTGACGGCAGCTGGAACGATATTTGGAAGCATCTGTTGGTTGAGGAGTGCCAGTTTCGGGCAACTCGCGACGCCAGGAACCGTGATGCTAGCAGCTCTCCCGGTGATGATCGGGATTCAACTGCTGCTGAGCTTCCTCGCTCATGACATCACGATGACTCCCAACAAGCCGATTCACCGATCACTTTCTAGAATTCAACTACTGACTCAAAATCATTCCCGCACCTCCAAACAAAGTAAAGAAACATGCTCAGTACACTAAAGCACATCCAATCCAGGCGATCAGACCTCAAGAAAGAGATTAACCTGACAGAAACTTTCGACCAATGGGAAGAGACGTGCGTTCCTTCATATTGCCATAAGAATTGGATGGCAGCCTATGTCAGCTGGCAAAGATTATTTCGTTCGGTCGAGTTGGCAAAGAAGTGTCGTCCGAATCCAGAACGTATCATGGATTTTGGTTCTTCTGTTGGTGAGTTGGGACATTTGTTGAAAGAGACTTGTTCGAATTACACATATATTGAACAAGACGAAGCAGCAGCTTCGTACTTGGCATCCCGATTGCCACATGCAACGCGAACTTCTCTGGAAGATGCGCAAGAAGGAACTTACGACTGGATTTTCGCCATCGACTCGTTAGAGCATAATGACAATTTCGCAGAACTTGTTCAGATCATTTCGACAAAGTTAACTGATAACGGAATCTTTGTACTTTCAGGTCCAACTGAAAACGCGCTTTACAAGCTGGGTCGCAAGATCGCCGGTTTTTCTGGAGATTATCACAAGACAAACATCTATGATATTGAAGATAAGTGCCGCGAGCACCTAGAACTAATTCGAAGTAGCACAATCGTCCCTGGCATGCCGTTGTTCAGTGTGACGGTTTGGCAGAAACAACAGTAGAGCGAACGCCTAACTTTGCAGCGATTATCAATAATTCAATCACCAGGCATCCCACAAGAGTGACTCCGAGAGCAGAGGGTCGAACAATTAACGCTATGGAAACGGCAGAGTCATAGCTGTATTGGAGATAGATCAAAATCGTTGCCAAGGCAGATTCGCCAATACCAAACCCTCCAATGGTAAAGGCATTGAGCGTTCCGAACAGATTGAGTGCCGCAACAATGAGACAAATCTTGCCAATAGGCAGGTACTCACCGACCATGGCGAACAAGCACCAAAAGGTTGCCGCCGATAAGCTCCAGCTCAAAATTGTCCAGGCAACGAGTCGAAAGCGAACGAAGCTCTCAAGCTTCGTACTCTCAGATTCTGAATTCTCTACTAAGGTTTCCAGCCGAGTAACAATTCGCAACTGACGAATTTTCGGAACCTTACAGACGGACGTTAGAAGGAATCGAAAGGCTCCTCCGATTACCCCTTCTGACCAGTACAGTGCTATTGGAATGACAATAGTAGCTGACGTAATGATCAATAGCTCAGAACTCTGTAATGCCAGACCAAACAGTAATAAACCTGCTAAGGCGACCATATCCTGTACTCGGTAAAGAGCGATGACCCGAGTTGCATTGCCATAGTCCAAACCGCACAGCTTGTTCCCCAAATATGGAAAACTGATATCCCCAGATGCCGAAGGGAGAATCGAAAACATGAATTGATGCCGAGCAGCACAGTGCATCCACTGAGATGCTGAGGCATTTTGCCCCTTGCCAGCAAGCGTTGAAAGACGCATACCGCGAGCAACAAGATTCAGGACGAAAAAGCTTAGACCGGCTGCCGCCCACTCGAGGCGAATCTCTCTGATCGATTCCCAGATCGATGCAGGGCAAAATAGAAAGATAAGAATCCCGCACAAGCTACTTGAGAGCAAAGCCGCCAGCCAAATTCGACGTGTAGATGCGGACTCGCTGCTCGTTTTATGCATATCCTAGCTGCCTGGAAAAATCGCTGCAAATATCAAACGCCACCTGTTCATTCACCGGTGCCACCGACCTGGCTGGAGCTGGATTCTGGCGTTGTTGAAAGGCACTTGTTGTATCGACCAAATCGATCGGGATTTCGAAGGTTTCACAGATTGATTTGACGTTTTCCATGCGTTTGGATTGATCTTGACTGAATAAATCTTCATACCGGACCAGAGAGTATCGGCTGAAGTGTTCTCTTTGAGCGAGAATTTGTTCATTACAGAATCGCCACCGCCAGAGTTGACGCTCAGTGCTATTCAACTTTTCCCAGCCAGCAGGACGAGGCGAAGGGAAAGGTGTCGAAAACGGAATGTAAGGATAAAACGGTCGCACATATTTCGAGGCTTGAAATGCACTGATGGATTTCACCCAGGAAAGAGGTTCGCGCACCATGTGAACAACATGAATCGGTCGATCAAGTTCCTTTAAAAGATCGACGAGCGGACACATCAATGGATTGACTTCGATGAACTTTTCGTTCTGCGAAAGGCTGGCATATCGTTTCTTTCGACTGGAAAGAAAGAGCTTCCGGACGAGAGATTTTCCCAAGCCGAAATCATTCCTCATATTCGCGAGCATCAACTCGTATCGAGCCGGAAATGGCTCGTGCACAACTTGCACATTGCTAACCGGTTCAAACAGTCTCGTCAGGAACACCGTTCCAGTTCGTCCAGCTGATAGAACGAAATTAACAGGGTCATCTTGGTTTCTTGCAATCATCGGGTCATCAAAGAAAGGGGAGTTTTTCTCAAGTATTACTCATGAATTTCAAGCGATGTGCAAAAAATGTCCCATGCTACCCCATTTCGAATTAATTATTCATCTAGAAGTCTCATTATCAGAGAATGAGACCACAAAAACCTTCGAGGTGAGCCTTAGTAATCTTATGTTGCTCTTCCATAGTTTGACTGAACTTCTCATGCAATGCGCATACCACCCAACACCGCTTATCGTTTCTCCTTCTTTGGATAAGGTCTCAAACCAAGTAGTATTTCAGCTCTTTCGCTGAGCGGTTTGGCTGCGAATATTCTGTCGGTGTGCTCAGCGAGATGGCTGACGACGAGGTCATAGACGGTCTGACGATCTTGGCTGGTGTCAACTTCTACGCATTTGTTTTTGCTCTTGAAGTGTTCAACGGTTGGGAGTGTTTCAGCTTTGAAGGTGTCAAACCGCAGTTTGATACTCTCGACATTGTCGTCACTTCTGCCGGAGTATTTAGCACGACCTAAGATGCGTTTTTCGAGGACCGAGTATGGGCACTCGAAGTACAAGATTTTAGGAAGTTCAGCTTCCTTGCCGAAGATCTCGTCCCATGCTTCCAAGTTGGACAGAGAGCGTGGAAATCCATCGAGCAAAAAATTGTTTCTGCCTGTTGTCCTGGTCACCTGTTCCATCTTGTTCCTAAGCAGAGTTACAATGATTTCATTGGGGACCAACTTTCCGGCAGTCATGAACTCTTCGATGATGGCGGCGTTCGGACCTCCCGCCTGTCTCTCGGCGCGACAAAGATCACCCGTAGATAAGTGAGTCCAGCCGAGTTGAGACTCGGCAAGCTCACACATCGTTCCTTTTCCGGCACCTGGACCTCCGAGTACAAAGACGACGTTGGGCGCGGGGCATGGCTGTCTTGGGTCGTAATAGTGGATAGCGACATGCGGAGCAGGTGCGACTCCTTTTTTGTAGACATGCCATTCTCTGTCGGTTGGTGGGAGTTCATCTTCGCAAGTGATGTCGTATGCGAGATGACCATCGAGACGGCAGATTCTCCAGGACGTGTAACTGTTGGAGTACGAGAGTGCAGGACTTCTCGCGGACTTGCCGTCCGCACGATCCCATGCCATCTTGCCGTTCCAATAGCCGAGGCTTGATGTGGTTCCTGATTCAGATTTGGTTGGAGGTGCCGTAGAGGGAACGAAGAGACCATCAACTTCAGGCAGACCAGATCCAGACACTTCCACAAAAAAGGTGTTGGGTGTCAGTTCGTTTAGTTCGACCATAATATCTTTGTGTGAAAAATGTTTAAGTTCGAGGTAGCGTTCGCTGCCCCTCAATTGGACTCAACCTGTAAACCTAAGAGGCTTCGCGTGTCAGCGAGAAATGTTCACTCGATGAATTAGTTATGACGACGAAACTGATACTTCTTCGTAGGTGTCTCGTTACTCAGATCGAATGAGTTCAATTCCGCTGATAAGTGTCTGACCTTGACTGGCTTCTAATGACACAGTGAGAACTCCGTCCAGAGCGACGTTTGAAATTTCTTTGACTATGCCTGTCATTGAGGAATCGGTCTCTTCAAGAACGTCAAATTCTTCCAGAAACAATTTGTCGTTAATCGCAATGCTTTGTACACGTTCGCCTGGACGAATATCGAAAGGCTCCGAAAAATAGAGCTTTACGGTGTAGCTTCCGGGCTTGAGGTCGTGGAGTGTTAGGCTCTGCAAGCCTTCGACAGATGACGCTGACACCCACGGCCAAACTGTGACATTTTTCATCCATTGGCTGTGTCGATAATGGAATTTTGGGTTCGCTGGTATTGTTTCAATGCGAAGCTGAGGTGAGGGTCCACCAACTGATGGGTAATCTAGCCACAGCGTTCCATCACGAGTTTTGCGATCTCCGGGTGCTCCGAAGTTCAATCCGATGCGCTGAATAGAATTGGCTTCCACCGTATCATCGCCCCATGATGCCCATTGCTCATGTGTTTCCGGCATCGCAACGAGACTCAAGGCTGTCGGTAACGGATAACTACATGTGCAACCTTCATAGAAATAAGGAACATTCAGCAGCCCCCCCGATGGGATGATGCTATTTGTACACCCGCTCCGTGGACCGCTGATAAACACCGTTCCGCTCTCGAGTGATTTGTCGTAAAAAGCCGCTGTTCCACTCCGTAACGTGTAGAACAGTCCGTAATCCACGCCGCCATCGCACCCGTAAGTTTTAGGGAAAATACGTGGTTCAACAATACCTGTGAGAGGATTAATACGCTCTCCCGCTATAGGCGGATCAGGATGTAGGGCTGTCTTCTGATGAGGGGCATGGTAGTAACTTTTTTGCGGAGCATCGCGTCCCCAATCGGGCAAACTTAATCGCAGTTCTAATTGTTCGCTAACGTCCAGAACACGTCCCGTATACATATCTGAAAGCACAGGTCCAAATAATGGATAGTCAACGGAATAGTCTCCTTTGACTCTCTCCCCGCTCCAGTCTTTGGGGCGCGAGATCATGATTCCATTCTTGAACTGCGGTTGCGGTGAACGCTTGAAGTGAGCGAGTGTGTCATCGAACCATAAGACTCCTAGCGGGAACCTGACGAGAGTGTCTTCACAAAACTCGTAATTCCCTTGGTACTCTGCCGTTCCCGGTAGTGCTCCCACGCGACGAATGAATTGCAAGCCTTCGATCTCTTCAATTTCAAATTGATTCGAAGTTGATGACTTGAGTTGTTGCTCATTAAATTCTTGCTGACCAATTACTGCGATTCCACCAAACGGACGTAATGACTGAGCTAACTCTGCTCGCAGAGACGATACCCGTTCCGGAGTTTCAGAAGTAATGAGGTTTGCAAGGTAATGTGGTATCGATAATTGTTCGATGTCTGCCAGAATTACAGAAGCACGCTCCCCCGGGATGTTGGCTCGTTGGAAATCAAGTCGCAGGTTTTCAACTCTTTGCGGATCGTCATCAATTGCAATGACTTGGCACTTTGATTCCAGAACCAATGCCTTTGCAAGACTTCCATCTTGTAGTCCGACGACAACGGCAATTCCATAGGGCGACTGCGATAAATTAACAATTTTCTTGGCGTGCTGAATTGATTCTTCATGTGCAGACAATTGGGCTGATTGCAATTTCCACGTCTTCTGCTTTTCTGTTTGCGAAGTCACTTCCCCGAAGCAATAAATCTCTCCTTCACGCGTGGAAACAAACAATTGGCGATTTGCCACAATCATTGAATGAATTGTGCCTTCAACGCCATCGATCTTGTCTTCGAATCGAAAAGTCTGGTCTCCCCCTTTGATCACCTGACTGATTCCAGCGTCACCGATTCCACTATTGACTTTGTCTTCATGAAGTTGCTGGTTTATCAGCGAATCGAACTTCACCTTACCACGTCGAATGTCACGAGAAGTTTTTTCGTCGAGAGCTGCAAACCAGCCACCCGGAAGTCTTCCAGGAGCAGGCAACTCGAACTCGATGAGTTCACCGTCAGCGAGACGCAATCTCGCGGGATAGGCCGTTGAACAGGGGACGATGAGTTCGTCGTCATTCACAAGTAAGTAGCCCTGCGGTGCGAGTCCTCCTATCGCTTGAGTTTCGTGCGGTTGTTGACCAAAAATGTGTCCTAATCGTTCATTTCTCCAAATGAGTTTGCCTGTTGCAATGTCCATCGCACAGACGAACACACCTTCAAAAGGCCAGACTCCGGCAGCGAAATAGACTTTGCCATCGGAAACCACAGGACCACCGCGCACTGGCCAGACCGAAATCAGTCTTCTATTTCCAAGCAGCATGCGATTGCTTGGGACGACTTGATGTTTCCAAAGTAACTGACCTGATGACAAATCGACGCAGTACATGTTCCCGTCG
>JABJMI010000446.1 GCA_018659505.1 Planctomicrobium sp. | reverse complement strand
TTGACCAACAACCCCAAGAAGACCGAAGCGTTCGAGAATTGGGTTGACCTAAAAGTGGTTGAACAAGTCCCTCTCGTCGCTCCTCCAGAGGAACACCGAGCAAAGTACCTGGAAGCCAAACGCCAAAAAATGGGACACATCCTGCCACCAATGGATCGACCGAAGTCTTAATTGATGTCGGGGCAAACGGCACCTCTGAGGTCTTTTCTCATAACCACAGTGTATGAAGTCGTTGGTGTATTGTTCTGCAGCTTGTGAAAACACGTCGAATTAATTTCAGAGAAGTTGATAGCTAGATAATTCCATAGCCGTGTCATTCAATAGAAATGGTCTTTCAGAGCGGTAAAGCAGACACCGTAAATCTATTGCTGTGGTCTGTTAAAATAGTCTGATTACAGTAAGGATTCGGATTGTATCAAATTCAATAAGCTTACCTAATCGTTACAACCAGCTTAATGCGAATTCAAGTGTTAAGAGTGTGCTAACACCGCTTTTTAATCGGGACTGAAGTATCGATTAGATCGATTCTTTACATTAGTCGCATTGCAACCAAGATGCAGTGTGTATTCAATGGACTGATTGTAAGAAGGATCGAGGATGCGCCTCTTCAAGAGCAAGACGCTCGCTGCTTTGGCGATTGCCGCTGGACTGTCAGTTGGCGGTAACCTGTTCGCTGACGAACAACTAAAGCTTGACCCGCAGGTTCAGGCACTGATTGAAAGACTTGAAGCTGCCGAAAAGCAGATTCAGACCTTGAGTTCTGAGTTGAATAAAGTGAAGTCAAAGCAGGAATCTGCTCGACCATTTCCAAACAAAGCTTCATCTCCCGGAGCGTTCCCAGTTGTTGAAGGAATGCTACCGATTGGTGTTGATGGCGTCTTTTCAGGTCAATCGAGAGTGATGAATCTGGACCAGGATTTCTCTGGGTCCGTTGTCGCACCCAGCCAGGTTCCTTCCATCGGGAAGGAGGAAATGGCTGCTTTTCAGCAGGCGATCAGTTCAAATAATTCTGATCTTTCTGAACGATTGGAAGACCTTGAAGACCACTGGGAAGAACTCGACAGAGATTGGGATAAGTTCAACGCTTCGGAAAAGAAGCAGAAATCCGATGCAGCGAAGAAGCCAACATTCAGTATTGGCGGACGCATTCATGCCGACTACTGGGATTTCGTGAACAGTTCTGAAGGTATCGGATTCTTTGAAAACCCTGACGCAACTGAACCAGACTTTGGCAACTCACCAGAAGATCGAGCACTCTTTAGACGTATTCGCCTCGAAATGAAAGGCGATATCCTTGAGACAATGCTTTATCGCGTTCAGATCGATTTCAACAATCCGTCCAGTGCAGAGATGAAAGATGTCTACATTGGATTTGACGAACTGCCGAACAACCAGCGATTGTTGATCGGTCACCAAAAACGCCCCATCGGTTTGGACCACCTCAACAGTTCTCGCTACAACGTCTTCCTCGAACGTCCGTTTGTTGTCGAAGCGTTTAACGAAGATGCTCGACGCCTCGGTGCAGCGATGCACGGATACACTGACGACGAAAGTATGAATTGGAGTTACGGTGCATATTTCCTGGAAAACCTCTCTCGTGATGGTCGCTACATCGGCAACTCAAACCAGATGAGTTTGAATGCCCGCGTTGCCGGTTCACCCTGGTACGATGAATCTTCCGGCGGACGAGGTTACTTCCATTATGGTCTTTCAGGGATGGTCGCTCGACCAGATGGTGACGCTGACGGCACAGATGAAAACACCAACAACAATGATGGTCGCTTCCGCACTCGTGCTGGCAACCGCTCCAATCAACGCTGGCTGAATACTGGTCGGATCGCTGGAGCAGAGAACTACGAAATCTTGGGGCTGGAGGGAATCTTCAATGTTGGACCATTCCAAGCGGTCAGTGAATTCCAGCACACCTGGCTGCAACGTGACGGGGGCGACGATGTGCAATTCAACGGAGCATACTTCTATCTGTCTTACTTCCTGACTGGTGAACATATCCCATACAGCCGCACATCTGGAACGATTGGTCGCGTTAAACCATACGAGAATTTCTTCCTGGTTGATAACTGTTTCGGCGGAACAAGCAGCGGTTGGGGTGCCTGGAATGTGGCTCTGCGATACGACTATCTGGATCTCTCTGATGATGACGTTCTGGGTGGTGTCGGGACAGCCTGGACGACCGCTCTGAATTGGCACTGGACTCCTTACTCCAAAGTGCAATTCGATGCATCTTATGGAGAAATTCGAGATCACGAAGCTGTTGGAGGATTCACCGGAGGAAACTACTTCCTATTTGGAACTCGCTTCGCTGTCGAATTCTAATCGGAATGTTCTCTCGTCATAGCTAAACACATTACTTAAAAGACCAGTTATCTGGAGTTGAATAATGAAAATGTTCCAAGTCTTGGCAGTCTTCAGTGTGCTGCTTACTTATGCTTCCAATGTTGAAGCCGGTTTCTTTAGCGGGAAAGCCAAGCCCGCCGGTTGTTGCGACAACGCCCAATGCGAACCTTGCAGCTACACTTGTTGCCCCGAAGTCAAAACGGTCAAGGTGAAAAAGCAATGCTGGGAAGTTGAATGCGAACCTGTTTGCATTCCGAAAGTGAACTGCCCGTTGTTTAGTTTCTTTCGCAAAGACAAATGTGATCCTTGCACAGAACTCGATGCTTGCGGACGTCCGTTAAGCAGCCTGTGTGCAGACGTTCGCATCGTGAAGAAATTAAAGAAAGTTGACTACGAGTGTGAGAAGTGCGTCGTGGAATGGAATGTCCGATGTACAACACCAGGTTGTGGGAAATGTTGTGATGGCTTCGGGGTTCCCGGAAGTTGTTGCCAAGTGAAGTAGACAAGATCTGATAGGCGTTAAAGTCTCAAGCGGTCGACCTTGTTAAGGTCGACCGCTTTTTTCGTTGTACAGAAAGGAAATCACCATAACCCATTAGCGAACTGAAGTTATGCAATTTGCTGACAAACTTGCCTTGTTGGAATGCCGTCGTGTCGATCGCGCTGATCAGAAAATAAATAAGACAGGATGAACATGATTGACATGATAAAAACTAAGAGGGCATGCCTGTTCTCGAACTTTCAACAACAAGTTATTCAGTAACCACGAAAGGAACGAAAAACACGAAATCAATATTGAATTTAGGATTTTACGTTTTGAGTTTGGCTCGCAAAATCTGGAATTAACTTCGCTTTGATTTTCGTGTCGTTTGTGTGTTTCGTGGTTATTCAATAAAAGAGCCGCTCAGAATTGTTTTCTGAACGGCTCTGACTTTTGATTTCATTCTCATTCGTGATGAGAAATGTTAGTTGTAGTAAGGACTATTGTTGACT
The DNA here is from genome assembly GCA_018659505.1 of Planctomicrobium sp. Taxonomy (GTDB): domain Bacteria; phylum Planctomycetota; class Planctomycetia; order Planctomycetales; family Planctomycetaceae; genus Thalassoglobus. The sequence goes on along the minus strand of JABJMI010000446.1, from coordinate 1,266 downwards.
GGACGATAACTCTGAGTGTTGTAGACCGGAATTGTTGTCACAGAATTGGTTGGAACAGTCGAAACATTCATCTGGAATTGAGAGTTGTTAGGTGTTGCTGATCCGTAGCTACCAGGAAATGGGCGGTTGAATGGAATTGTTGAATTGCCATACATTCCGTTTGCTGGTCGGTAGGTTGGGCAGTTGCCGGTTGTGCATGGTCCTCTGTTACATTGACCGGTGAGGCATTGCCCAGTTGTGCATTGACCATTCACGCAACAGTTCAATCCGCAATTCCCATTTGGGCATCTGGCGGAATTGATGAATCTATTCTGATGCTGCGGGTGATTGCACTGACCGTTCACACACGCTTGCGATAAACCGTAATTCGCATTTGATGTGTAAGGGTACTGTACCGGTCTAATCGTCTGCGAACAGTTTCCATTCAGGCAAGGTGCATTGACCCGAATAGGTTGAGCGTATTGGTAATTCGTTTGTGTGATTCCGTAGTTTGACCGTACAGGAGCCGGGGCGTAGTAGCTGTTGTAGCTTTGGGCATTTGCAACAACTGCTGTGCTGAAAACGATGATGGATGTCAAGATATTTGTTGAGTAACGCATAGTGAACGATTCCTAAATGGAGTTGATTACCGATTGGTATTTCACGACATGTGAAAGACAGGAGTGTTCACCGTCCTTTGTGTTTCAGGTTTGGAGAGATCTGATTGATCCGTTCCCATTCTGATAAATTCGCTGTCATAGCGATTTCTCTCGATTCGAATGTCACTTCTGATGAGCGACTCTTTCGATGACTATCAGTAATGCACCGACCGTGCCAAACCGGTTTCGAGCTGATTTCGTACTGAATATCGCCCTGTAAACCACCCAGATTACGTATGTGGACCTTGAAGGTTCATCGATTTGATTGACGGTGGTGTCAGACTGACGTCATTAACTGGGGTCAAGCTAGACGCTTAATTGACGACAGCTGGTTTCCCCCGGTGACTCACCGGGGGCTAAATGGACGGGTTGAAGAGAATTAGACGGCACTATGGAGTATTTGATTCATATCTCAACTGGTTTTTAACCACCGACATTCATATCATGTCGAATTCCAGATTTGGTAAATTTTACAATTGATTCTCTTGAGCTTAGAGCAGCGAAGTCCAATATGTCGCAGCAGATTTCAGCAACAATGATCGCCAGTAAAGATGACAGTTACGCCATCGTTGTCTCTAGATTTAATGAACTGGTGACAGGGAAACTTCTAGACGGAGCGCGGGGAACT
>JABJMI010000387.1 GCA_018659505.1 Planctomicrobium sp. | reverse complement strand
TTTGTGAAATTTGGTAAGTCAATCACCGTCGATTTTGTCAGAAATTTGATTGTTTCTGCATTACGGTTCAGGTAAGAGTCATGTCAAGAATTGGTAAAAAGCCGGTAACTGTTGCTGACGGTACTGATATCAGTGTCGATTCAGGAATTATTTCGGTATCAGGAAAAAACGGAAAGCTGACTTTCGAACATCATCCAAATATGGAAGTTGTTTGGAATAGTGATTCGCGTCAAGTTCAAGTCAATCGCCCAAACGATCAGTCACAAAATCGTGCCCTACACGGTTTGACTCGTGCTTTGATCGCTAATATGGTCCAAGGTGTTCAAGAACCGTTTGTGCGGAAACTTGAAATTCAGGGTGTTGGCTATCAAGCAACTTTGAATGGGAACAACCTTTCTTTGCAGGTTGGTTTTGCAAATACAGTTGTTCTTCCTGTTCCAGACCAAGTGACGTGTGAGCTTCCATCAACGACTCAAATTATTCTTAAGAGTGTTGATAAGCAGGCTGTCGGTCAATTCGCTGCGAATATCCGTCGAGTCCGTCCACCTGAGCCCTACAAAGGTAAAGGGATTCGTTACGAAGGTGAACAAGTTCGTCGCAAGGCTGGTAAGGCATTCGGTAGTTAGTATTATTGAAACATTGGTTCATTCGATCTCAATTTGTTATTATCTCATTAATCACAGGATGTTGAGATCATCGGAAGTCAGTCATGAAGCTTGGTAAAAGAATTTCAGAACAGCGAATTCGACGACGTCATCACGTTCGCAATAATGTGCGTGCATCAGGACGTTTGCGACTGTCTGTTTGCCGAAGTAATAAGAACATTTCAGCTCAAATTATCGACGATGAAACCGGTCGTACTCTTGTTTCAGCGAGTTCTTTAGAAAAAGAACTTGGTGGTGCAGGTAAGCCGAGTGGAAATGTCGAGAGCGCCAAGATAGTTGGTCAGGCTCTAGGAGAACGAGCAGTCAAAGCTGGGATTAAAGAAGTCGCCTTTGACCGCGGATCATGTAAGTATCATGGTCGAGTAGCAGCGATCGCTGATGCCGTTCGTGAAGCTGGCGTACACGTTTAATAGTAATCATCGACCCATATCACCTTTCAGATTGGTATATGAGTCAAATTTGTCAGGAGTGCCCTCGTGGCTCAGCAAAATAGCGGACAAGGTCAAGGATCTAACATTCCTGAACGCGTCGTACAGATTCGTCGATGTGCTTGTGTTGTCAAAGGTGGACGTCGTTTTAGCTTTGCAGCTCTGGTTGTCGTCGGAGATGAGAAGGGACGCGTCGGTTACGGATATGGAAAAGGAACAGAAGTTCCTACTTCTGTAGAAAAAGCGACTAAACAAGCAAACCGATCTTTGCAAGATTTTTCACTCGATGGAACAACCATTCCTCATCGTGTTGAAGGACGATTTGGTGCCTCTAAAGTATTGCTGATGCCAGCTGCGGCCGGTACAGGTATTATTGCCGGAGAAACAGTACGTGCAGTCGTTGAATTATTTGGTGTTAAAGACATCCTGACAAAGAGCCGTGGTTCAACAAATCCTGTCAATCTTGTTAAAGCAACTTTTGATGCTTTGTCAAAACTTCGTACCCGTGAAGATGTTGCTCGTTTACGCGGAGTTGAAATCTAAACTCGTTTTCAATTTAAGCTAGTTTCTAATACTCAATTAACTGATGACGGCCTGATTTGAATGGCCTGTGGATTTCCAGTCATGATTATCTCCGACGTCCATACCGGTATTACAAAGAACAAAAATCGCAAACGTGTCGGTCGAGGTCCAGGTTCTGGACACGGCAAGACGAGCGGTCGTGGTCACAAGGGACAAGGGAGTCGCAGTGGTCATTCCAAGCGACTTGGTTTCGCTGGTGGACAGATGCCATTGTTTCGCCTTGTCGCGAAACGTGGGTTTAACAACAACGCTTTCGCTAAGAAAGTCATCGCTGTCAACATCGGCACTCTTCAAAAGCATTTTGAAGCTGGAACCGAAGTCACTCCCGAGAGTCTAAAGAGAATTGGACTCGCTAAAGGTTCTTACGACTTCCTTAAGATTCTTGGTGATGGAGAACTGACTGTTGCCTTGACAGTCAAAGCTCACCGTTTTTCGAAGTCTGCTCAAGAAAAGATTGAAGCAGTTGGTGGAAAAGCTGAAACCTTGGCGTAGTTGTTTAAGTTGAATTTCATTTCTTAGGATTCGCTTAATCGATTTCTCGAAGACCTTGTCGTTTCATTCTTGAATCTCTTTTAGTCCCAACTTGATAGTTTTCTTGTTTTTCTTTCAAGAAAGCTTGTTTCCATAGGTTTGGACTTGCACGATATCTGCTAAATTCGTTACCCATTACATAATTATGCTAATGATATGGGTTCTATTTCGACTCATTCAATTAGTGTGAGTGATCATCTCTGAGAGACATTCTCGTTATCCCATAATCATTATCTGTTAGAGGTTAAGGAATGGCGGTCTACGATAAGGAAGTTGTTTAATGCTGTCTCGCTTGCGAACCGTTTTTACCATTCCAGAATTGCGACAAAAAGTCGTGATTACTCTCGTTTTGCTTGCTGTCTATCGCATGGGTTTCTCAATCCCATTGCCATTCATTGATCAGGCGACGTTCGCTGAACAGTTCAAGAAAATGACTGATCAGCAAGGTATGGGGCAAATGCTTCAGGCGGTTGCTCTGTTGTCAGCATCATCGCTGGGGAATGCTAGTATCTTCGGTTTGGGGATCATGCCATATATCTCTGCCTCGATTATCTTTCAGCTACTCGGGCAGGTTTATCCCCCTTTGGAAGCGTTGCAAAAAGAAGGCGAGTCTGGACGTAAAAAGATCAATGAATTTACTCGCTATGCCACGGTGGTCATCTGCTTGGGGCAAAGTTTCTTCTGGATACGAATGTTGACCGGCGGAGGTATGGGACAGGGGCTGATTCTCGAGGAATACAGCGGCTTCTTCTACACCTTTGTAGCGACGATCACAATGACGGCAGGAACACTGCTGTTAATGTGGATTGGTGAACAAATCGACGAATACGGCATCGGAAACGGAATCAGCCTGTTGATCATGGCAGGTATCTTGGCTCAAATGCCGAGTGCAGGGATGGAGTTGATCGGTCCTGCTTTCCGTTACGGAGTTGGCTTAGGAACCGCAGCTGGGATCGACAAGTTACTTCCACTAGGAGTGATCTTCGTGGCTGTTGTCCTAGGAGTTATTGCGATCACGCAGGCGACACGTCGTATTCCAATTCAGAGTGCTAAGCACGTTCGTGGTCGTCGAGTCCTTGGTGGACAAAAGCAATCTCTACCATTGCGAGTGAATCAAGCTGGCGTGATGCCGATCATCTTTGCATCAAGCCTGTTGATGTTCCCAATGTTCATATTCAGTTACCTGAGTAAATCGTTTCCCGAAAGCTCGATGCTCTCATTAGCAGATAGTACATTCGGTGGTGGACGTGGATTGATCTACAATCTTGTCTATGTCGGCTTGATCTTCTTCTTCTGTTACTTCTGGACGAGTATTACCTTTAATCCAAAGGATATGGCAGAGAACTTGAAGGATTACGGAAGTTTCGTGCCGGGCTATCGTCCTGGAACACATACCGAGAAATACCTCGACCAAGTGATGACTCGCATTACATACGTTGGAGCAGGCTTTTTGGCATTGATCGCAATTATCCCGACACTGGTGGCGAGGGGAATGGACATTTCCTTTATGGTTGCCAGTTTCTACGGGGGGACAGGACTATTGATTGTGGTCTCGGTCGCGTTGGACCTTGTCCAGAAGATTGATAGCCATCTTGTCATGCGTAACAAGCCAGGCATGCTTGAGTCAGAAGACGTTTAACAGATTGCACTTAAGCAGACTTAAACCCGGCTTTACGCCGGGTTTTTTTATTGGATTCCCAGAAGGATTGAGTGCTGTGATTACTTTGAAGTCTCGTCGCGAAATCGGTTTAATGAAAGAGGCAGGGCAATTGGTTGCTCAAGCACATCAAATCGTCAAAAGAATGGTTGAGCCGGGCGTGACGACTCTCAGCATCGATACGGAAGTTGAGAAGTTCTTTGAGAAACAAAATGCCGAGCCACTCTTCAAAGGCTATCCGGGTGAGACCCCTTTTCCAGCCGTGACCTGCATGAGCGTCAACGAGCAGATCGTGCATGGGATTCCCAGCGACTACGTGTTGAAATCAGGTGATATCCTCAGTGTTGATACCGGTTGTCGGATTAACGGATGGTGTGGCGATGCAGCCTGGACCTACCCCGTAGGAGAGATCTCCTCTGAAGCGCAGCGACTTCTCAAAGCAGGTGAAGAAGCTTTAAATGTTGCAATCGACAATTTAGCGAAGCAAAAGAAGTGGTCAGTTGTCGCCCAGAAGATGATGAAAGTCGCTAAAAAACATAAGTATTCACTTGTTGAGAAGTTCGTAGGACATGGAATTGGCCGTGAAATGCACGAGGCACCACAAGTACCGAATTACACAAAGAAATCCCTTGATAGAGATGATTTTCTCATCGAGCCAGGATTGGTCCTCGCTGTTGAACCGATGCTCAATGCCGGCACTGCAGATATCAAAGTGCTGAACGACAAGTGGACCGTTGTGACCAGAGATGGAAAATTAAGCGTTCACTTCGAGCATACTGTCGCTGTGACAACTGAAGGTGCGGAGAGATTAACCGAGGGTGTTGGACGGTAAGGCATAAAACACTCAATGCAAAAAGCCCGTGAGAGTCAACTCTCACGGGCTTTTCAATTGAATCACGCACTTTGATGCGAGACAATCGCCTTGATAGGCTTAGCTTTCGGTGCTTCCAGCTTCTGGAGCAGCTTCTTCTGGTGCTGCTTCTTCGGTTGGAGCTTCTTCGGTTGTGCCTTCTTCAGTAGTTGCTTCTTCGGTACCTTCTTCAGTTGTACCTTCTTCTTCAGAGTGTTCGTGATCTTCTTCAGAGTGCTCTTCTAGAGTAGCAGCTGGTGTTGTTGCAGGTGCATCATCTGCTTTAGGTGCACAGCCAACCATCCAAGTACAAACAAGCATTGCTGATAGAAAAGCGGTTAAATTCTTCATTGTTTTCTCCTAATGTCTCATCTCATTTGAGATGATTGATTTATTGGCATTTTACAATTTCTATGCCTTCAAAGAGATAGAGCCAGTTGAGAGGGACTTTATTCCCGAGCAATTGAATTTATTTCAAAAGAATATTTACCGAGATTCAAGAATGTGAACGTGAGGGGCCTAGGTGCTCTGCGGCAACCTTTCAGGTCGGAATAACAGGAACAATCGTTAAATTTTACCTGTTTTGTATTTCTCCTTTAACTGCAGGCGTTGATCAGGCCGATTGATGATGATAACTGCCATTGCCGGCAGAACCGTTATAACCGGACTAATTTCCGGTGACGGCTTGGAATTGACGAGTGCGCAGAAACGACCTGATCACACAGCCACAGATGAGCTGTGGTTGCCTGTTGGCAGGATGCTGGAGCAATCGATGAAAAAAACATGTAAGAGTTGGCTGCAAGTAATCACCGCTTGCTTGAGCCTTTCGGCGACAACTTGGGGGCAGTCATTTGAGTTAGGCTCGCCTGGTGCCAACTCACCGTCCTCGGGAATGCAAGCAGTTGCCGGTGAGGACTATGGTTCTGTGAAGTTGGGTGGTCAGCCAAACCATTCGGCATCAGCCTATGTTCCCGCCCCGAACATACAACAAACCCAATTCTCGACTGGTGCTCCTCCGATGTTTTCGGATGCGATGATTCCAGCGGATGATAGCGTTGGCTTCGCTGCGACCCGCCCGGAAGATCGAATTCTCTTCCGAGCTGGAAACAACAGCGGGAGTAGTTATGGGATCGTTGATGGTTACACAAACCTCAATGCCTTTATTCCACTCTCCTTTGACAGCGATCGTAGCCTGTGGTGGATCAATCCTCGGGTGAACATCTCGGATGCAGGGAATGGGTCATCCAGCATTGGTGTCGGTCATCGTGTTTATATCCCAGAAGATGACCGTGTTTACGGTGCTTCATTCTGGTGGGATAACGACACCAACTACGGTGAGACTTTCAATCAGCTTGGTGGAAGTTTTGAATCGATTGGTCGCTACACAGATTTGAGAATGAACTTCTCGATTCCTGTCGGTGAAACCAGTAGTTCGTCATTTGTGAGCAACTCTGGAACATCATTCGTCGGAAACACAATTTCCTTGCAAAGACTCTTCCGCGAAGAAGAAGCTTTCTCGACATACGATGCTGAAGTTGCAATTCCATTCCCCGGATTGGGTGATTTCGGAGTCGACCTTGGCGTCGGAGTTTATTACCTCGGAGACTCTGCAAAGAACAACTCTGTCGGTGTGAGTGCTCGTACCCAAGCCCAGATCAGCGACAACTTCTGGTTAAATGGTGTTTACACGAACGACGATACATTCGGTTCGAACTTCTCAATCAACGTCGAACTGACAATGCCAGCCAGTGGACCAGTTCGCTGGTTCCGACAACGCCCCGTGGCTGCTTCTTTAACAGACTCAGTGCAACGTCGATATCGCATTGCAGTGAATTCAGAGCTTGTCACACGTAACGAAGGGACGATCAATCCAAAAACTGGTTCCCCATATTTCGTAGCTCACATCGATCCTGACGCAACCTCCACAGGCACCGGAACTGTCTTAGACCCGTTCGTGTCTTTGGAAGCATATGCCGCAGCTGATGCAAGCCTCTTCGACATTATCTACGTCCAACCGCGGGCAGATGAAACTGATGTCAATCTGAATACCGGTATTGATCTACTGAGTGGTCAGCGATTGCTCAGTAGCAGTGTCCCACATTCATTAGAGTCTGGTGGAGAGATCTTCCCGGTCCCGGGCTTTGTTGCCAGTCAACCATTGCCGTTACTTTCAAGTACCGGCTTTATGAGCGATGGATCTATCGTGACACTTGAGACTGGCGGAAGCTGTTTTGAAGTCGCTGGTTTTCAAATTGATCACATGACGACACTGATTGATCCGGGCGTCAGCACCGGAAATGCCATCACAGGGGATATGGTCTCCGATGTCAGCATCAATCGTAACATTCTTGAGAACTCTGAATACGCAACGCAATTGACCGACTTCTCTGGTTCATTGCATTATCGCGAAAACGTGTTGCGTGACAACACTGTTGGTGGATTGCAAGTTGAATACACGGGTGACGGTGAACTGGCACTCTTCAGTAACTCAACCTTCAATAACATGGGCATTGGTTTTGAAGTCATCGCTGATGCAGCGACAGTCACCGCCGATAACCTACCGACGATGCTGAACACAGCACCTGATCCCGGAACCCCAGTGTTTACTGATCCGGACGGATTTGTTGATCTGACTGGATTGTCCGCTCAAGACACTGTGTTTCCGTTTGATCCAACAACCATGGCAACCGGTATTCAGGGCAACTTCGTGAACCTGAACGAAACCGGCATGTTACTGGAATCGATCAACGGCGGTGTCATCACTGCCAATGTTGAGGACAATACCTTCTCAGACAATCAAGACATCGTCTCTGCAGGATTTGTTGCGAATTCTGAGGGAGTCGGCAGTACCATTGATCTTGTTACATTTCAGCGGAACACACTAGAGAACAACATTGGAAGCGGTGCGATCCTGGCTTCACGTGATGGTGGTGTGATTAACACCCCTTTACAGGATGATCCTCTGATTGAGGGAGAACTGATTCCTGGTTTCACAAATAACATCTTCAATCAAAACAGCCGAAATGGACTCTCTGTTGTTGTCGACAATTCAACGATGAATGACTTTGTCGTTGGTTCAAACATGTTTACCAATAACACAGAAAGTGGGTTTGCGGCTTACCTAAATGATGCGACATTCGATGATTGGGAATTCGATCTGAACATCTTTGATGGGAATGATCGAGATGGTCTTGCTCTTGTCATGGACAATTCAACCAATAATCAATTCCTGATTTCCAACAACGAGCTTACCAATAATGGTGGTAACGGAATCAATGTGATTGGGGTGGACTCTGAATTGAGCGACCTGATCATTGATACAAACCTTATCCAGGGCAACGGTGCTCCCATTGGTGGCTTCAACATCAATGTGGTCTTCCTCGGTGGGCTAAATCCGGCTCAACAGGCTGAGTTTAACTTTGCAGCGAATCGATGGGCCGAGATGATCATTGGCGATTTGCCAGATGTTGTCGATCCCACTTTTGGTTTAATCGACGACCTTTTAATCACGGCTGAGGGTACCGCTCTCGGAGGAGGAACTCTCGGACAAGCAGGCTTTACACAACAACGCAATGATGCCGACATGCTCCCTTACTTAGGGTTAATGGAATTTGACACCGGTTTCCTGGCTGGCTCGACACCTCTGGAACTCAGAGATGTGATTATCCACGAAATGGGACATGTCATTGGATTCACAGATTTCCTTTGGAATCAAAAAGGCTTGATTGATTACAACAATGCGATCTTCACGGGAGTAACAGCTACAGCTGAACATAACGCCTTATTTGGTCTCAACGATGCAGGAGTTCCGGTACAGACAGGTGTTGGTCCAGGTTCAGACTTTGCCCACTGGGATGACGCATTGTACGGCGATGAATTGATGACCTTCTCGGCAACTGGAACAGCACCGCGAAGAATCACAAGAGTGACAGCAGGGATGTTCCAGGATTTGGGTTATGTCGTCGACTTGGATGCCGCTGACCAAACCTTCCCGTTGGTTCCAGGGTCTTCAACTCCGCCACCATCGAGCGTTTACGAAAGTAGTGCACCAGACGCTGCAACAATTGCCGCAAATGAACAAAAACTCGCAGCCTATATGTTGCAGGCTTCTACGCTTCCATTGGATGATCCAGGAGTTGAACAACAAATGGAGATCGCTGGAAATAGTGGTATCCAGTTCAACTTGACTGACAGTATTGTCAATGCAACTTTAACTGACAATACGATTGACCAGAACCTGTCTTCAAACTTACGTGCAGACTTGATGGGGACCTCTGAATTCAATCTCAACAGTTCTCGTGATATGTATACTGCCAGTGGTGCGGGTAGCGGTTTGAACATCATCGCCAGAGATACATCTCTGACAAGCATTGACTTGCAAAACGCAATGATTGTTGACAATAACCAAAGCGGTTTGCGTGGTGAGACATTCAACGATTCACGGATGGGTGTTTCTGTTACCAGTCCGATTGATCCTGATTTCACCGGCATCACAACAATCTCTGATAACGGTGTTCACGGTATCAGCCTTGTTGCCAGTCCTGATTCACCATCTACCAACACCTCTGAAGTTGACCTGTTAGTGGAAGATACCTTGTTCAACATGAATGGTCAAAGAGGTATCAACCTACTGGCGTCAGAGAGTAGCCAGTTTGGCAACAGCACTGATCCGTTCCTGGATCCTGTTGGAGACCCGATTCTGATCCAGAACAATATGTTCACCAGCAATGGATCTGATGGAATTGGAACAAACCGCCGTGGTGACGCCTTCATCAATGCTGAAATCTTGAACAACTCCTTAAGTGGGAATGGTGGAGACGGAATCAGCTTGCTCGCTCAAAATGCGAACACGATTGATACTTACCTGATTCAAGACAACCTCATTGAAGAAAACACACGAGGTATTCATCTTCGTGTCGAAGCTGATGCGATTATTGATGCAACGATCAATAATAACCTGATTCAGAACAACAGAAGCCACGGTATCCTAGTCGATGACCGAGCGAACTCTGCCTTGGATCAACGCTATGTGACCGGAGTCTGGACTCAGAACATGATCCTGAACAACGGTGGCTCAGGGATACTACTCGACGGTTCCTATGGAACTGACCCAGCGATGTTCCCTGACACGCCACAAATTTTAGAGATCGGTCAACTGGGTGATGATGTTGATGGTGACAGCCTGGGTAACATCATTGATGGCAACGGAGGTTGGGGTATCCAAAGTACCGCAGTCGGGATTGCTAACATCCATAACAACGATATTACGAATAACGGATCTGGTGGTATCAACATCGAATCTTCCATCGGGGGCAACACCATCGATATCGATACCAACTTCATCGGCAGTAACGGTGGAATCGGGATCGAACTGCTCGCAGAAAATGGCGTCTCGCTTGAGACAATGATTACCAACAACACTGTGACAGCGAACGCCGGAGACGGTATTGAACTCGCGACACTCGATGTCGCAGACTCAGATGTAACAATCGATACGAATATCATCTTTGACAACGGTGGTCGAGGTATCGATATCCTGAATGCTGGAGCTGGACCTTCAACAACGGTCACTGTTGATAACAACTTTATCGACGAGAACGGTGGAGAGGGTGTCTACGTCGTCAATACTGCGTCAGTAACGCAGTACAACTCCAAAGATGGTCCAACACCTGGTAGTAATATCAATTACTTGAACGATCCGACTCACGGTATGGATGCCACAGGAGGTGTCTTCAACGATCCGAGTATGGTCTTCAATATGAACAACAATATGATTCGCAACAACGGTGAAGATTCACTCTTCGATGCCACAGGCTTCGTCATGCGAATCGGTACCAGCGATGCAACCTCTAGCCCATTCTTTGATGGTGGTTATGCCAGCGACGGATTCGGCGGAGTGGTTGCCACGATCACCGACAACGTCATGTCTGGTAACTTTGGTACTGATGTCTGGTTCGAGTCCTTCACTTCGACAGTTGACCCTCGTACCACGACAGGAAACTGGAACGCGACGATGTTTAATATCACCGGAGGATATCAAAGCGACCCACTTGCACGACTTGACCTAGTCTTCACTGGGAACTCAGGAGATTCAATCGACGTGGCAAACTCAGGAGCCTGGTACGATAATGCAGAAGGGACCTTCAAATCGAGACTTAGCAATATCGCAGCAGCCTCTTTCCCTGGACCATTCCCAGCAGGAGGTCCTGGAGCATCACGCCGCAGAAATGCACAACGACTGGCATCACGTGATGCACCGTTTAGTGCTCCACTTGCCGGACCAGACGGTGGAAACTTCCTGTATCCCGGAGTTGGAACCAGTACCTTCCGTGTCTCAGCACCTAGTACGATTGGGTTCGTTGGTAGTGGAGCCAGTAACGAGTTCAGCACAATTGGAAGCACATTCCTCTTTGCAGCACCAATTGACATTCCATCATTCTTCGGAGAACTATTCTTCGATTGGGACACAACAACCTACATCCCATAAGCTGAAACCTGAAATGGTTTAAGAACCAAGGCACGGCAAGAAATTCTTGCTGTGCCTTTTTGTTTGCTCTTCTCAGAAAATGTAGGGTGGATGAAGTTCGACAACCGACCCGACCGGTTGCTCAATGCATCGTGGAGAAAATAAAACCGCTCTTCATCGGGAAACTCGAGAACGTAACCCACCTTTTCATGAATGGAATGATTCATCCTACCCTTCAGAACTATTCACTCTGTTCAGATT
>JABJMI010000247.1 GCA_018659505.1 Planctomicrobium sp. | reverse complement strand
ATACTTGGGTAGACTGTCTGGTTCAGGCAGTTTACGAGTGTAGGTAATTTTTGTGTCGTCTTGATGAGACGTCTGGAATCCTCCGGGATCGCTGAGGAGTTCTTCTTGAAGTTTCTCATCTGCAACCTTGACGACTACACTTGCCAAGAGCGGTTCAATTCTTGGAGGAACGCGACTAAAAGTCAGTGAGAATTCCATTGGTGAATGAATTTCGACTGAGCTGACATAAGCTGAAAGACGTTCGTCATAATCGGGATGGTTTTCGTCAAGTCGATTGAGGATGAGCGGGACGATCTCCGCAGTCGTTAGGACAGCCTGCATTTCGTACGGTTGCCGAAACTGCTTTAGCGTGAATCGCATTTCACGACCGAGATCGGTCGGTTCCCATTCATCAAAGAAACGAGTTCGATAGTAGGCAGTTCCATCACGTAAACGGTCCAACTCAAAAAGAGTTAACTTCGTGACTCTTTGCTGACGTAACTCTGCAGGCGATAATGCGAAGTAGGCATCGCTGTTACCGGGAAGATCGACAACACCTACCTTCAATCGCTGAAACCTTTCAAAGTGCGTCCGGTGAGGCCCACGCAAGTCTTGATGTCGCGGCCAAATCCGGGCGGCTTCGTCAACCAATTCAGATGCAATTTTGTATTCACTCGCCTGGCTGGATTGATCGGCTTTCACGAGTAAATCTTGAGATTTGTCAAAAAGTTGTTGGCTGAATTCCTGATAGACGGGGTGGTCTGTAAATCGTTGCGAAATCCAGTTCAGGTAAAACTGTGCCTCCTGATAGTCTTCTTTAGCGAATGCTTTCTCAAGTAACTGTCGAATCGCAATCCCCGTTTGATTTGGTAACGGTAAATAGCCTTTATTGAGACGGTAAACTTCATCCAGCAACATGAGACTATTGGCTGCGTTTCCCTCTTCAATTCTCTTCTTGGCATCAGTGAAGATAATCGCAACCTGAGCTTCGTCCATCCCAGGCCAAGTGTCCCAGTTTTGTCGCAAGCGACTAAGAAGTTCCAGTGCAGGATCGATTTTGTTTTCTTTCAGCAACTCGTTGATGCGTCTGATCACAAGATCTTCGTGATGGATAATTTCAACAATCTGACGGATCGGAAGTTTGAATTCTGGATTCCCCTGCACATTGGGAAGCGTAACATTTAAGGACTTCAGATCATTTAATTCATCGATGAATCGCTGTCTTTGATTGGCGGGAGTCTTTTGACGCTCTGCTTCGAGAAGTTTAACTTCCTCATCTCTTGCCTCCAGCGTATTCGGTCGAGGGACCAAAGCTTCAACAGTCAGGACACCCCCAGTGTTCAGAACGATCCAATCCATTGGGGTTTTAGTAAGCAGATCCTGCACAGAAGGCAGAGCTATTTCTTCGATGGTCGGAAGTTGTTCCTCTTCGCCTTCAGGTTGCGCATACGCGACACCGACCAGTACCAAGAACAAATTGAGCGTCAAAAAATACTTCATGGATTCAGCTATGAAACCTTATTGACCTAATTGAAAGAGCGTACCATCGACAGCGACAAAAAACAGTTCCTCTTCAGCACGAATGACTCCATCGCTGAGGATGGAATTCAGCGTGTATGCTTTCGTGACTTCACCTGAGCTCGCATTTAGCAGTTGAATTTTCCCGTTTTGTTGTGCCACATACAAAGTTGAATCAAGTTGAGTGATTCCCGCTAGCGAAACCGAATTCAGAGGAAGTGTGAAGCTGTCTTGTAATTGCTCAAAGGACATGGCGTGCATTGTTTGACTGCCAGCCTCGACGACAACCAGATTGTTCACAATGAATGGATGGTTTGTTAAAGGCTGATCGAATTGCCGACTGGAGATTTGATCGAGGCGGACGGTGTCAAACAAAGTAACTTTCTTTGAAGCGTCAACTATTGCGACCATCTTGTCATTGGCAGCTGGCTCAAACAAAACTTTGGCTCCCAGTTCAAGTCGAGCGACTTCACTTAAATGAGGTCTTGGTGAAGCTTGCAGCTTAAGCAGTAAGACCAACCCTGATTTCGTAACTGCAACAACTTGGTCTTCACCAGCTGGGACGACACTTCTCCATTCCTGTTCTTCACCGGAAGGAAGAATGAAATCTTGGACCGCAGCTTGACCTGATAAGCGGGCGACGCTGAGTCGACCTTTCATTGGCAAGACAATGCGGTCTCCGATAGAACTCGGAGAGGCTTGAAGAGGTTCCGGGATACGCGGTGAACCTTCGATTTGACCGGCAGCGTTAATGATCCATAAACGTGGTTCTGGATTGCCACATGCAACAGCAAGTCGATTTCCAGCGACAGCTGCCCCAATGAGAGGCGTTTCAAGGTCAGGATTCAGTGGAAGTCGTACCGTTGCATCGGTGACGAATTTCCCGTCAGCTAATTGCTTGGAACCGATTCGGAAAACGTGACCAGCTTCGTTGACAGAAGCCATGTTAATCGAATCACCTGAGCTGCCCGTTGTTGCAAGGAGTTTGCCTCCTAAAACGGATTGCCAGTCACTTGTCATGTCCTCGCGGTTCGTACGAGTGAAAGTCACGGCATCTGTAAAGGGACGACGGCGAGCGTTTAGTAGAAAACCAGAGACCATTTGCAGAGGTTGAGTTGCAATTCCGGCTGCTGAGGGATTCCCATCCGGTTGTAGCGAATCGGTTGTTAGTTGTAATCGGTTCAGAGCATCAGTTGACATCCAGACTTGTCCATTCGGACCAGTCAAAAGATTGATACTTTCTCCTTTAGTCCCTTGTCCGTCAAAGATCGGACCAGTGGTCATTGGTGGTTGGCCAGGATCGTCTGAAATCGCAAAGACATGAATCGATTCACCTGTTGCAGGCACAAAAAGATTTCGACCACGGATGACCGGTTGGTCAATCACTCGACTGCCAACAGTCTCGGAAGAGACTTGAGTGACCGCAACCTTGGGATCGGAAACGTCAAGTAATCTTAAGGAAGCCGAATCAGTTTTGTTCTCGATCATCAATACATATGGCCCCATCTCCAGGAGCGGTGCCGCGATGGAAGCCGGTTGATGACCAAGATATGAGACTTGAGTACAGGCAAAGGGACGCTTGGATAACGTATAGCTAACTTCTTCATTTCCAGCGACGAACAAATACTGATCGTCCTTGAGTTGCACTGGTCCAGAGATCGGTTGCGAGAATTGTAACTCGCCAGCGAGCAGACCGGTCTCCAGATCTACCGCCAATAGACGACCAGATTCAGTGGAGAGATAAACTGTTTTGTCGACCAACAATGGCTGACCAAACGCAAAATCATTGATCGGTAATCGCCAGACGAGCTGCCCTGTTGTTTGGTTGAGTCGAACAAGTTCGAGATTGTTCGTATCGAAGAGAACAACACTCGGAAGTTGTGCTTCCTGAAGTGGGAAGAACGGAGTATCGAATCCGATGACTCGACGCCATATCGGTTCGCCCGTGACGAAGTCGACTCCGTAGCAGCAGTCTTTGGCGACCACAATAACAGACTTGCCGACCGAAACTTCATCGATTTTGGTACGTCCATGAAATGCCAAAGTGAGGGATTTCGCGTCGATGGAATGATCATCAACAAGAGCCGGTGTATCGTTATCACTCGAAACAACCTTCTTCTTTTCTAATTCTATCGCCTTGTTGAAATTGCTCACAATCTCTTTGTTCGTTTCGAATGAAGTTCGATCATTCGGAGACTTGCGGGGGTAACGAACCAATAAGTCCCGACGCGCTTTCATTGCTTCAAGCGGTGAAGTTTTAGAAGGATCCTCGTCAGAGAGAGCTTTCTCCATTCGCGCCAAATGTTCTTTGAAGACGCTGTTCTTCAAAATCATTGCTTTTGAAGCCCGTAGAGACGCCTCAATCTGGTTCAGCGTTTCAGTCGGAGGCGAGTCTTTAGGAGCGTAGGTATTAAGGATTGTCCGTGCGTCGCTTGAAATTTTGAGAAGCTCTTCATCAAATCTTTTCCCAGCTGTCACAGCTGCTTCGAGTGCAATCGTGCGGGCGTGTCTGACAATCTCCGGATGAAGTGCTTCGAAAGCATCCTCACGATCCGAATTATCTCTGATGAAGATCCTCAACTGATCCAATCCCTCGGGGAAATCCGGAGTCGCGCTTTCGATTTGCTGACGAACTTTGGCAAGTCCCATCAGTGTCTTCGCTTCTTCGGTCAAATCCTGCCGTGGGTGGGCGATAATGAAATTCTGAAATTCGGTAATCGCGTTCTGAAACTTACCTTCGTCGTAGACTGCCTTTGCCTGATCATATCTTTGCTGCGTGGTTTGCCTAGAGGCGATAAAGAAGAAGATCAAGCCGGTCAGAGCCAACGCTGCGGCTCCCCCCACAAGCCCTAAGACCAATGGTGAACGCAACGGATCCTCTTCACCAGGGCGACGGCGTTGATTACGCATCGCTTCTCGCATCCGCGGACTCATGCCATCATCTTTGGCAATTGGAGCTTTGGGCGATGCAGCTGGTTCCTTGGCTTTCGCTGCGGGGGTCGATGATTTTGTTGCTGCTGGCTTTGCAGGGTTTTTCTGCTTAGCTGCTGGAGTTGGCTTGGGCTTGGGCTTGGGCTTTGATTTCTTCTTCGATTTCGAACCTGTCGCCGGCGTCTCAGATTGGCCTTCCGCAGCCGCCAAAGCGGCTAAACCATCAGCGAGACTTCCCCCACCAGAGGGGATCTCGTCCTCTTCATCGATCACATCGAGGTCATCGATGACTTCCAAATCGTCGTCGATGATGTCGTCTTCGTTGATTTCATCCACAGCAGATTTCGCCTTTTGTGAAGCCGTTGGTCGAGGTGATTCGAACTCACCTGTTAACGGTTTCAATCCCAATTCATTTCCATCGTTTTGTTCGACGGCCCCACCAAATCCGTCGTCGGCACTTTCTCGATATCGAACATCGACAGTCCCAAATCGAAGTACGTCCCCTGCTTTCAGAGTCGCGTTCTTTACTAAATTCCCATTGACCGAGATTGGTTCCGTCCCGGCTGCAACAGCTTCATAGCCTTGCTTTCCCCAACTGACACGACAGTGCATGATCTCTACGTCGTCTTCATCGATAACGATGTCTGTCGACGCATGACTCCCGACTGTCAGCGGTTGTTGTTTAGACAACTTTCGCTGATCGATCTCGCCAGTCATGTGAATAATTTCAAGAAAGGGCATTCTTCAAGCGGGCTTCTTTTGGAGTCTTTGGGGCTTTAAATTCTTGTAATGTTTGAGTTCAGCATCTGTTTGCTTAGCCAGTTAGTCGTCAGCCTTCTTGATGGAACGTCGAATTCGCTGCATTTGTGCTTCGATACCAGAATCGGTGACTGCCACAACGAGTCCATGCCTTGCACTGGGGTGTGCTTCAATCAACATTTCTGTTTTGCCTTCATTGCTAATTTTAGCGACTAAAACGTCAGTCAATTCGCCTGTTCCAGAGACCGGGACATCGTCGACACGGATATTATTTTCCTCATCGATTTCGACAACAACCGATTCCTCTTCAAGTTCTTCCATCGAGACCGACTGCGAGACCCCATCCTCATCGGGTTCAGGAGGTGCCGTTTGCATCGATTTTTGCATACTAAAGGAAGCTGTAATCATGAAGAAAATCAACAACAGGAATGTCACATCCACCATCGGCGTCATATCGAGCCCCGACTCTTCCAAGTCGGCTGGCCCTAAACTGAAGTCCTCTTCTTCGTCTTCGTCACCCTCAATCCATGGATTTTTCTTCTCTTGCCACTCCGCTTTGATCTCTGCTTCGCTTGGTTCTGGAACATCTCCATGAACGACCTCTAATTGCTCCGATGCCTCCTCTTCAGCCTCCGCATCAAATGTAGATTCAAGTTCTTTAGGAACGGGAACTTTGATGCGATGAACACATTCCGGACACGTGACTTCCTGCCCCACTTTTTTACGAGTGATGCTAAGTTTCTTTCCACAATTGGAGCAGCGAAACAGTATGGGCATTAAAATATGGTCTAGGGACTAGGGTTGAGTGGCTAGGGTCTTCTTATGGTCAAGTTTCTAGTGTTGAGGGGCAAGGGTGAAAATTGGTTTGGGAGAAAGAGGGTTGAGAGTCTATGGTCTTAACTTTTTACTAATTCCCAATTCCTAGTTCCTAACTCCTGATTGCCTCACTGTTTATCCATTACGCCAACGAAAAACTGTAGTTCTGCTTCGACTTCGTTTGCTGCGCGCGCAACTTCTTCGACAAACCCAGAAGGCAAGTCACTGTCCGCTTTGAGAATGACATTCAACTTCCCTTCAGCGACTCCTTGTTCAACAAACGCTGTTACTTCTTCTGGAGAAACGGGACCGTTCTCTTTTGTTCCATCAGAGAGATAAATCTCGGGATCACTATCAGTATTGAAGATCGTGATCGTTGACGATTTCGAAGTCTGAACTCCCATTCCATGTTTGGCAGGCGGGATATTGACGGTCGCAGCTTTCTTCATGTTCGATGTGACCATGAAGAAAATCAGAAGTAGGAACGTCACGTCGATCATCGGAGTAATATCCAGATCATCGTCGTCAGATTCGATTCGTTTACTTTTCCCAAACGTAGACGCCACGTGGTTGTCCTAAATACGGCTACTTGAAACCAAATTAGTTCTGATATTACGGATTAGCCTTCTGCCATGACTTTCTCGAGATCATGCAGAAACTCACTAAGGTTCTCCTGAACAGCGTCGGTCATTTTACCTTTCTGAATCTGTACACCCGCCGCCAACATCGTCAGCGGAATGGCAATCATCAGTCCACAGGCAGTCGTGAAGAGTGCGAAACTAATGTCTGAAGCAAGGTCGGCAGGATTCACTCCACTTTCCGATGCCGTCGCTATTTTCGCGAACGCCAAAATCATACCTGAAACCGTTCCCAATAGTCCTAACATGGGAGCCGTTTTGACAATTGTTCCGATCCAGGAAAAGCGATATTCGAGGTCAGCAAGAACGTCTCGTTCGTATTTCTCAGCCAGTAATACTCGCAATTTAGAGAGTCCTCGGTCGCGATGCGCCAAAGCAACCAGGATCATTTGTGCCAGAGCTTTACTCCAATAAGGGGGAGAGTCGCAAACCTCGACGATTCCATCGAAATCCCGTTGGTAAAGTAAATCTCGGACTTCATCAAGAAACTCCGCTGAACGAGCAGCGTTGGAGAAACGCTTTTGCGAAATCTTACGAAACAAAAGGACAGCACAAAACACTCCAAATAAAGCAGCGAGTGCCATCGAGACATAGATGACCGGTCCAGCCCAACTGAGAATGAGTTCCATTGATAACGCCTTTAGTCTTCTTGGCTGAAATGTGTTTTCTAAAATTGCCTTCGTGCCCTGCCTCGCTGAGGAGTGCGTTCTAGCTAAAGAAACGCAATCTGTACGGGCAGATGCAACACGAAAGTGCTTATCTCATATATGTCTGTTTTGTGACAACAAATTGAAAGCCCGAACCTTTTTTGGCAGCGACGAAATACGTCCTGCGAATTTCGGAAGCTTTCCGTTTTTTATAATCGAACTCTAATTGTAGGAGCATCTGTTCCGTTTTCTTAGGGTAGAAGTGGAACAAAATCGCATTGGAGACATCGACTCCAATTTTCTTGAACAGTGTTTCGTCTGCAGCTTTGCGGTTACCAGCCTGCCAAGTCATGTAGAGACGGGTTTCTCCCTTGCCGGAACTCTTGGTTGCCTTTTTAGGACTCGTGCTCATATTGGACAGCAAGGCTAATTGCCCCGTCGGTAACAGTGCTCCCATTTCAATGCCAAAGAAATCCAGCTGTTTGGCATATTCGTCGACCGAAGTTTTGTCGGAATACTTGATATACCACCGTTCTTCGTTCGGAACGGCATTCCCCGGACCATTACCGAGGCGCGCTCGACCTGTCCCGACCGCACTCCCAGGGTTCCCCGGTTTGGCGACGGGAATTGCGTTCACTTGTTGAGTTGCATTGTCTGCAAGCTCGACAACATCCTCAACGAGCTCAGTCAACTCTGTTTCTTCCATCACTTCATCTGTCGGTGATGGATTTTCCGTAGGATCCTCCGGAGACTCTAGCTGCAGCGTCTCATCAGGAGAGCCATCTTCTTCACCACCGACTTCAACCATTTCCATCGGTGTCAGGAATTGCGTACGTGGAGGACGAGTTGTCAGCCACCAAATGACAATTCCCGCTACGACTAGGATCAATCCAAAAACGAACGCAATCATCCCCGCACTTACGCGATCAAAGCTGTTCACTTTCATCGCTGGTTCAGGTACGTTCGCTGCTGCGGACGTATTCCGGCGAATTAATTGATTCGATGCAAGCATATTGAAAGAAATGTTTGTTATTGATTGTGAACCAAAGTGGTTGCAGAGAGAATCCCTGTCGCACAAGTGATGGATGTTATAAAAAATGCTATGTAGTTGCCATCATAGGTGTCAATAAGGTTGAATAGAGTTCACAGCTGATTTTCGAGATGGACTCATGATCGGATTAGCCACTCACTGTATTGTGCGTGACCAGATCTGTAAGCGAAACACGAAAAACGGCAAGCTCGAATATCTCGTAGCACAAAATAATGAGTGCAGTTAGGTGCCGTTCGAAGAATCATTGTCTCGTTTGAACATTATTTGCCTCTCACAACGTGAGATCAACCACTGATAGAAATGCGGGCATATGAGAGTCAGAGAATTGCCGCCAATACAAGCACGACGCGCAAGAGAGTGGGAAGAAGAACTCACTTGCGCTGCGTACTGCTCTTCTCGCAAAACAAAACTTATCTCACGCAGAGCCGCAGGGCTCGCAGAGAAAAAATTAAAACTCTGTGCTCTCTGCGGCTCTGCGTGAGTTATATCTTTAAAGAATTGATCATTTAAAAATTCCAGATGAACCAAATGTGCTGCTAAACAATAGACTCTCAACTCTCATCATGACTCGGTTATCAAACTCACAAAACGTCATCGTGCTTCTCGGTGGAAATTCGCCAGAACGAGCGATCAGCCTGGAATCAGGAACAGCTGTCGCACGGGCGTTAAGCGAAGTTGGTTATCAAGTCAGACAACTTGACCCCGCAGATCAACCTCTTTCAGATTTCAACTGGGGAACCGATCCGCTTGCGGTCATCATGTTACACGGAACTTATGGAGAAGACGGACAGGTCCAGGCTGAACTCGAAGACTTGAAAATCCCGTACACAGGCAGCGATGAAGTCGCTTCACAGTTGGCGTTCCATAAACATTCAGCCAAAGAAGTTTTTCTAGCTCATCAACTACCGACTCCCGACTGGAAAGTTCTCCCCTCTACAATTGACCAACAAGAACTTGAATGCTTGGCTACGGAAATTGGTTATCCGGTCATCGTAAAGCCAGAAGCTCAAGGCTCCAGCATCGGCGTTTCCATCGTGCGAACGGCTGATGAACTTTGGCAGGCGTTACAGCTTGCGAAAGAATTTGATGATCTCATCTTAATCGAGAAAGCAATCTGCGGTGAGGAGTGGACGGTTCCAGTTCTTGATCGACAACCGCTACCCGCAATCCGCATTTCTTCGAACCGGTCCTTCTTCGACTTCGCTGCAAAATATGAAGACGACCACACCAAGTATGAGGTCATCAAGCAAAGCGAATCCGAAACCTCGCAACGAGCAACCGTTCTCAGCTTAAAAGCTTGTGAGTTGTTAAAGACCGCTGGAGTTTGCCGAGTCGACCTAATGGTCGACGATTCAGGTCAGCCATGGCTCTTGGAAGTCAACACGATTCCGGGCATGACCGACCACAGTTTAGTCCCCAAAGCGGCGTACGCCCACGGTTGGTCGATGTCCGACCTCTGCGAGCGGATTCTTCTCCCTGCCTTGCCTAATCGTTCCAACTAGCAAACTGACCGTACTTTGCCTGACCAAGAAGAGCTTCAGCAATCTTAGCTGTTCAAGGCAGATTCCCTACGGAAAATCCAGCCCCGCTGCACACAGGTTGTAGGTTTAAGTGATAGCCAAGGAGAGAAGAAGTGCGTCAGCACCACTTTCACCCTTGCCCCTAGACACTAGCCCCTAGACCTATGACAACCGCGAAAGCGAAAAAACCGAAGGGAGCCAAAAAAGCTCCTGCAAAAAAGGCTGCTCCCAAGAAAGAGCCATCGCCTTTGGTCGTCGCTGCGCGCGGTTGGTTCTTCAGACCGACACCTCTCATTATCACAGCTTTTGCAATTTCGATTGCTGTCATGGTTCCCTATGTTCCTTATCTGTTACCTGATTTAACTCAACTAGAAGAGTATCAGTTCGAGATGGAACAGATCGAAGTCAATAAGCCAACCGACTGGGTACCGGGTGACCTGATCGACAATGTCTTGGTCAAATCCAGTTTGCCCAAGAAGGTTTCGCTACTGCAATCAGGAATCTGCTATGACGTTGCCAATGCGTTCGCTGATCATCCCTGGGTGAAGGAAGCGAAGCACGTCAGCTTGACCAGTAAGCCAGCGATACGTGCTCACCTCGAATATCGTCAACCTGTTGCGTTCGTAGAAACGAAGGAAGGTTTGTTTCCGATTGATGTCGACGGAGTCCTACTCCCGGCAGCCGACTTCGCCATGGAAGATGTCGAAAAACTTCCGCACATTTTAGAAGTCGCATCGATGCCTAGAGGAAACGTCGGCGAACCATGGCAAGATCCCGTTGTGGAGTCCGCTGCGAAGATCGCAGCCGCGTTAACTCCCGATGGAAACATGGAGAAATACTGGACCCGATTCGAGCTCGTCGGTATCGTCGCGCCAACAGTCGCTGAGGTTCTGCCTTCAGCCGATGACTTAAGGTTCGAACTTGCCACAGTCGGCGGAA
This sequence comes from Planctomicrobium sp., assembly GCA_018659505.1. Classification (GTDB taxonomy): domain Bacteria; phylum Planctomycetota; class Planctomycetia; order Planctomycetales; family Planctomycetaceae; genus Thalassoglobus. Next base: position 145 of record JABJMI010000247.1, on the reverse strand, counting down.
GTCGAATCATCTGGGGCAAGCCCCCCGGAGTCGATGACCTGGAACCAAGCGTCGAACAAAAGATCGGCCGCATGGAACAATACCTCTCCCGCTTCGGAAAATTCGACGAACCCAACGGCCCCTACCGCATCGACATCCGCCTCTT